>JBFLXP010000529.1:0-2043 GCA_040757315.1 Nitrospirota bacterium | reverse complement strand
CTTCTTCATCACGGACATGCTTCCGCGGTAATTGCCGACCAGGAAACCGACGAAATGCTTCAGGCGCACTGCCTTCACATTGAAATACCCTGCAGGACGGATCATCTTTGCAAGCCTGGATGCAGGCAGACGATGCATCTGCCGTGCCCCGAGCACCCTGGCCTTTTTCAGGTTCAGAATCGCCTTTTCGACATTGGCCCAGTTGGTGTTTTGTGTCAGGATAGCCCCGACGGCCACCTCGAATGGGGTCTCGGCCGGCCACCAGTACTGGGGGCCGAAAGATGCATAAAGCTTTGTATAGACCGTGTCAAGTGTTCTTTTCATTCCGTGGCACTGCAGAGCGGAGTTTCTTCTTTTCAGAAACGATACGCTTATCCGCCAGCATCTTCTCTTTTGCCCGTTTCGACCTCTTCCTCTTCTGCCGGCGTATTTTTTCTCTCCTCTGCTGCTCCTCACTCTCCTTCCCCCGTATGAGGGACTCGATCTTCGCCGCGAGGATCACCCTGGCCCGGTACCGGTTGAGGGACTGGGAGCGCTCCTGCTGGCATTTCACTTCGGTCCCGGTCGGCAGGTGCTTCAGGTAGACGCAGGTAGAGGTCTTGTTCACATGCTGGCCTCCCCTGCCTCCGGAACGGATAAAGGTCTCCTGAATATCCTCTTCACGGATTTTCAGCTCCTCCATCTTTTCGTGAAGGGCCTTTTCCTTACCAGGGCTGACGGGGAATATGCCTGTCATGTACATACTATAGCATTCCCACAGAGCCTATTTTCATTTTACGGTTCCTTGGGATATAGTAGATATCATTCCGGAAAGGGAGTAAGTGATGCTTGATGCGCGGTATGTGACGGAAAATGTCGAATCGGTAAAAGAGGCCCTTGAAAAGAGAGGGTATGAGTTTCCACTTGAAGCGTTTTTAAAAATTGACAAAGGCAGAAAAGATGATCTCAGGTTAATCGAGGAATTGAGGAGTATCAGAAACGTTGTCTCAACTAAGATTGGAGAATTAAGCAGACTAAATAAAGAAGAGTTAGATAATTTAATCAATCGGATTAAAGAAACGAGAGATTTTAAAGGGACAATACTTGAAAATATTCAGTTAGAATCGAAAACAATATTGATCCCGATATATTCAATTGAAGAAATAGAATCGGGCAAGTTAGAAAATCCAAGCGGAGAAATAACAACGACTATTCCTGGCAATAAGGAGTTAATTGAAAAGATACTTGAAAAAAATGATGTAAAGACGTCATTGTCGGAGTCAATGAAGAATATTTCTCATGGAATTTCTCAGTTAGAAGATAAAAAAATAAAAATCTATGAAGAACAAAGAAGACTATTGCTTCTAACAATCCCGAACATCCCTCACTCTTCTGTTCCGGTCGGCAGGGATGAGACAGAGAACATTGAGGTCAGAAAATGGGGCTCTCCCCGCGAGTTCGACTTCGAACCCCTCAACCACTGGGATATTGCGGAAACGCTCGATATCATCGATTTTGACCGGGCATCGAAGATATCCGGGGCGAGGTTCGCGCTCATGAAGGGTGCCGGGGCGAGGCTTGAACGTGCGCTCATGAATTTCATGCTCGACCTGAACACATCCAAGGGGTATAAAGAGGTATTCCCTCCCATCATCGTCAACCGCGAGTCTATGACCGGCACAGGACAGTTGCCGAAATTCGAGATGGAACTCTTCAGGGTGGCTGACCCCGAGTTCTACCTTATCCCTACTGCAGAGGTGCCTGTTACGAACATCCACAGGGACGAGATCCTGAAGGAATCAGACCTTCCGATATACTACACGGCCTATACCCCCTGCTTTCGCCGGGAGGCCGGTTCCTACGGCAAGGACACCCGGGGGCTCATCAGGCAGCACCAGTTCAACAAGGTCGAGCTCGTCAAGTTCGTCAGGCCGGAGGACTCATACGAGGAACTGGAGAAGTTAACGAACAATGCCGAGGAGATCCTTCAGAGACTCGGACTGCCCTACCGCGTCGTGGCGCTCTGCACGGGCGATATGGGCTTCTCTTCTGCAAAGACATATG
>JBFLXP010000528.1:0-2057 GCA_040757315.1 Nitrospirota bacterium | reverse complement strand
ATATTATTTATCGTTCATTTATTTCGTTCCACTGCTTATTAAAGACAGGAAATACCTTGTCTCCCTGGCGGCCGTGGTCATCTTCTGGATTGCCTATTCCCACGGCGCCTTCCTATCTGAAACGCTCGCAGTGGTGGCGAGCCTTAAAGATCAAAATCTGCCAGTCTCCGAGAACAAGACGATCATCGGTTTCTACTTCAAAATGTTTCTGTTCGCACTGCCTATGGTCTATTTTGGCAGGAGAGACCTGAAAACGCTTTTCTCTATCTTATTCCTGTCGTTGAGCAATCAGGTCAGGTACGTCGAAACGATAATGTCACTAGTGGTCTCCTATTTCAGATTTGTACCGGCAAGGATAAGGTTTACCCCGGTCATGACCCTTGGTGCGGTCTTTTTTCTGTTTGTTCAATTCCCCTGGGGGCCGCAAGAGGTCTTATCCGAAATCCCCGCGAAAATACCGGATAGAAGCTATGTCCTGACCGAGGACATGAATGTCATGTATCAGCTCATATACAAGAAGCCCTCTCTCCATGTTTCCCCCTGCTACGCCTACGGCTGGACCGACAAAGAGGTGCAGAAAGTCATAAAGAGCATCAGCAAGGGCAATCTGGATTGTAAGGATAGGGCGCTTTATAAATTCCAGTACCTCGTTGAAAGCAAACTGCAAGGACCACCCCCGCACTGTCTTGATCTCATCGCAGTCGAGGAGAGCAGGCGCTTATGGAAGATCGGACCGCCGGAACTCAAAAGTAATATTCCAGAAATCGGACTGAACGATAATGGAACTTACAAAGGACATAGGCAAGACTGATGGAGAGGAAACCGGACAGATTTCACTCGACCTGGACAGGATAGTTCCAGAATACCTGAGCAGCAATCCCCTCGCCCGGATCTTATTCAACTGCCGCATAAGCGTCGCAACCGCCTACATAAGGAAGATATCCCCGTCGAGCATTCTTGACGTCGGATGCGGCTCCGGTAATCTGATACGCAGCATCTCGGCGGCAGGCATCGCCATCGATCGAATCGCTGCGATCGACGTGAACCCCGCTGTTCTTTCTCTCAACCGGACGATCCGGGAAGGCGTATTTTCCGTGCAGAGCATCGTTCAGACTGATTTCCTCAGCTATTCTTTCGATGCCGTGGCCTGTCTCGACACGCTCGAACATATAGCGGAGATCCACACTGCCATGGACGAAATTGAACGGATACTAAAGCCAGGGGGATATCTGATAACCAGCGAGCCTACGGAGTCAGTCCTGTACAAGACGCTTCGGCTAATCCTAAAGGGAACCTACTCCCAGGAAACCGGCCCCTGCGCTGGGAAGCATTACCATAACGCCCGGCAAATACATGAGATCATCGTGAAAAACAGTTTTGTCCTGGAGCGTACAACCCGACTGCCCTTTGTCTTCCCGTTTGACCTCTTTCACCTGAACCTGTACAGGAAGAGATAGCCTTCCCGTGGGTTCTGAGAAGGAGAACGTAATATTTCATCGGACGGCAATACAATTCAGCGCAATATCGAGCAAAGGGTGAGGGAGATTGAAATGCGCAATGCCGAGGAATATTTGAAGAAAATGCGCAGGGAGCTGTCGGACGCTGGAGGAGATCAGGCATGAAGAAAGTGAAGTTTTTCGAAACAATGGCCAACAAGAACGAGGAAAACAACCTCCTGAGGTTTGTTGTGGTCATTCTCACCATGGGTTTGCTGCTTGAAGGGCTGCTTATGGCGTATATGAGAAAGAACGAGAGGACTGTCGTAGTCCCGTCCTACCTCGACAGAAAGTTCTATGTGGAGGGCAACAAGGCGTCCACCGAGTACATCGAGATGATGGCGAAGTACTCGGTCGAACTGATAACCAATTTCACGCCTGACACCGTCAAAGAAAGGGTAAACGAGTTCATGAGGTTCATCTCTCCCGCCGTCTACAAGGACGTGTCGACCTCGCTTCTCGTCATGGTGGACGAAGCCACAACATACAAGATCTCTCAATATTTTATCCCTCAGAAGATGGTCATGCAGGACAACAACATACAAATCATCGGCCTTCTCA
>JBFLXP010000527.1:0-2083 GCA_040757315.1 Nitrospirota bacterium | reverse complement strand
AGGACGTATACTCCGGTGTCACTCCTTTCAAGAAGCTCAACATCGCCGGACTCGAGGAGATCGTCGTCAATTTCATCATCACTTTCAGAAAGGAAGTGAGCATCCTGAAACTTATCAGTCCCGTTAAATCTTACAGTGAGTATACCTATACACATGCAATGAACGTGGGTGTGCTCTCGATGTTTCAGGCGGAAAGTCTGAACATCCGGGACGAGCTTCTACGCGACATCGGCATCGCCGCGCTCCTTCACGACGTGGGCAAGCTATTCATCGCCAGGGATATTCTGGAAAAGAAAGCGTCACTCACCGGCGACGAATGGGAAGAGGTAAAACTTCATCCCCTGTACGGGGCGCGGTACCTGGCGAAAATGGACGGGCTCACCCGTCTTGCGCCGATCGTCGCTCTCGAGCATCATATGAGATACGACGGCCGCGGTTATCCCAGTCCGGCGATAAACAGCAAGAAACAGCATCTCTGCAGTCAGATTGTTGCGATTTCAGATTTTTTTGATGCGCTCAGAAGCACCAGACCTTACAGAAGATCACTCGAGTTGAAGGAAGTTTTATCCCTGATGAGAACCGAAGGTGAAAGCGGGTTCAATCCTTTTCTGTTGAACAATTTCGTCCGGGCTATGCACAAGGCCCTTTCCGAATGAAACGGACTAAAATGAAGCAGCCTCCGGTTCCGCCCGAGAGACGGGAGACGATCAGACAGCAGATTATGGGCGCGCTTGAGGGCAGGACTCTGTCGGCGCAAGAACTGTCGGGGGAAGTCGCCGTGTCTGAAAAGGATATATACGAGCATCTCGAGCACATACAGAGATCGTCAATCAGGGGAGGGAATACGCTTCGCACCATGCCCGCCGTCTGCAAGAAATGCGGCTTTGTGTTCAGGAAACGGGACAAACTGTCCAAGCCAGGGAAGTGCCCCGTGTGCAAGAGCAGCTTCATAGAACCTCCGCTTTTTTCTCTTCAATGGGGTAAAAAAGAGTAAGTTCATCCCAACTTCTTGCACAATTCAGCCACCCGTGCCCCGAGCTTGAGGGCGTCTGAAACGGCCCTTTCATCCGGCGATCCTACGCATCCCACGCCGTAGTGCCCGGACGCACTCAGCGGATCGCCCACGACAATCATGCCGTAGATGAGCATAGCGTGTAGAATGGACAACATCGTTGTCTCCTTGCCGCCTGTATGATGTCCGCCCGTCGCAAAAGCGGCTCCGACTTTGTTCTCCATCTTTACCCGCAGGCCGACATAATCGTCTATAATCCGCTTCAGGTCGGCGGCCATGCTCCCGAAATAAACAGGAGAGCCGGCGATGACTCCCGAGGAATCGATAAAATCTACCTTTGTGACTTCATGAGTGCTTCTGAGGACGGCCCTAACGCCGGTCGATTCAACGCCTCTGGCCACCTCTGTAGCAAGTTTTTTTGTGTTTCCTCCTTTTGAATAATAAAGTACTAATATCTGCATGGGGTTCCTCCTTATCCGATTGCCTCCCTGGTAAGCCGCTCGGCAAGATCGAAGACCGCTTTCTTGTCCTCTTCCGTCCTCGCTTCGATATAAAACCTGACCTTCGGCTCCGTGCCGGAAGGACGGATCATGAGCCATGAACCGTCATCAAAGATTAACTTCGTTCCATCTACGGTTATTACATCCTTCACCGTTCGCTTGTCTGCGCCGATCATGACAATGGCGCCTTTCCTGTATGCGGCCTGAATCCGGGATAGCCTCTCCGCAAGAGGTTTCCCGACAAGCTTCGGATCGACAGAGATTCCCGATCTGTCAGGGTAGTAATAACCGAATTCGTCCATAAGGTCCTTGAGGTGGTCGCCGAGATTCTTCCTGGTCACGGCCATCATTTCGATAGCGAGAAGCAGACCGAAAATTGCGTCTTTTTCGAGCGTATGATTATATGCTGAAATCCCGTCCGACTCTTCGAACGCAACAACGGCCTTCTCTGCTGATGCCTGCAGCATATAGGGCCTAAAGTTCTTGAATCCCACTTTCGTTTCCCGCACCGGCACATTCAGTTTTTCCGCGACGGCATTGACGAAGTTGCTCGTCCCGACAGATTTTGCCG
>JBFLXP010000526.1:0-2093 GCA_040757315.1 Nitrospirota bacterium | reverse complement strand
AGCCGGAACCAAGAAGGATTTCCGAAAATACTTCATTCGGTCCGGGAAAATTCCCATTGTAGAATAAAATCTTTCCATTTTTCGTAGAATTCTATTCGTGAGTTACTATTTTGTTTCTATTTTTCAACCAGCTCCTTTAGCCCCAAGCCTTCGTTACTATTACTCACCGCAGAGAAGCTGCCTCAATCTCTCGCTCAGAAAAATCATGGATTCGATATCCAGATGTTCGATAATGGTCTCATCAAAGAGCCGCTTGACCTACGCTCCAAAACCTTCGAACTCCTCTTCATCCCAGAAGAGCAACAGCGCTGGAACCCGGGGGAGAGGTCTGAACAATAAAGCTACGTCCGCTGAAAAGTGGACGTCTTTGACATCGATGGCCCCCAGACCAGTTCCGGCCGCCAACAATTCCCCGGAATGCCCTTTGAACCGTTCAATCAGATTTAAATCTAATGTCCAACCGCTTTCTGGATTGGCTCACTGTACTTTAATTCACAGCAAGATGTTTCCAATTTCTTCAATTTCTACACCGGCGATCCCCCTCACCGGCTACCTTTTACCGTTACCGGTCGGTTGAAATAACGAGTTACCCATGTCTTTTTTCAGGCAATGAGTTTTACGATATCCTTATAAGTCACTGCCACGGTAAAAACAAGAAACAATGCAAGACCGACAACCGTTACCCTTTGATACACTCTCGGGTTAAGCGGTTTCCGCCTGATGGATTCAAGGATGAGCATTGCCAGGTGCCCACCGTCAAGTGCAGGCAGTGGAAGAAGATTCATGATGCCTATACTCATGCTCAATATTCCGGTCAAATAGCAAAGATTCAAAATACCTTTGCTTGCGGCTTGGCCGGCCATTACCGCAATCCCCACAGGTCCCGATAATCCTTCCGTGGTGCCGTGTCCGGTGATCGCGTTTAAAAAAAACTGGATCATACCAGACAGTATTTGCCATACGGTCTGGGCACTCACCAACAGAGCGTTAACGGGATCGAGATGTTTTCCGATGATGAGTACCGGTATAAAGATAAAAAAAGCAAAAAGCATGTTGAACAGAGAACCGGCGAAAAGAATCAAGGCCCGTTTCCGGTAAGGCGTCGAAGAAAGGTCGGTATTGTCTTCACCTCCCTCTTGAGAGAAACTTACAAATCCACCGAGGGGAAGTAATCTTATAGTGAAGGCGGTTTCCTTATGATGGAATAAAGTAATCACTCGTGGGCTGAAGGGAAAACCCAGCGAGAATTCATAGACTTTCACCCCGAATTTCCTCGCTGCTAAGAAATGACCGAACTCATGGACGAGCACAATGACGGTGAATGCTGCCATGAATGCCAATAAGGAAAGTATTATCATCGTTCGCTCCTTTTTGTTCTTGGGATAACAAAAGAACTCAAGGGCAACGGCCGAGGACTCTGAAATTACACGCCGGGCTTGGTCCGCCGTCGCCTGCAGTCCTGGGTTAGGCGCCGCACCCTATGAACTGCCTTTTCGTATTTCTGCCATACGCGCCTTAACCAGCTTCTTGATGAGAGTTATAGAAAGCATTTTCTCGGGCTGGAACCGTATTGTTCCCGCTGAAACCTCATAGTCCTTCAATTCAGAAGAATAAGCCCTGATAACGTCAGGGCTCATGGGATAGAAGCCGCAGTGGTTCTTGAAGCCTGCGTAGCAAGCAAGCGGCTTCCCGTCTATCTTGAATCCGGGGACGCCATACACAAAGGCTTCTTCTGCATCGGGCACGACAACCTGAATGGCTTCACGAAGGGTCTGTAGGGATCGCCGAAAGGCTTCTGGCTGCGAAGACAGATATACATCCACGTCTTTCGGACCTTGCTGCTTGTTTTTAGGAGACGACTTCTTAGTCACGCCAATCCCTCCTCTTTCGTATAGGGGACGGTATAGGGGACGTTCGTGCAGAACGTGCTTAGCTATTTATCGGCAGTCCTACCATATCGTTTTTTTATCTCAGACAACCCTTCCCCCACTAAAACCGCCCGACTAACACAGGAATTCGTCACTCCCAGAAACCGGGCGATCTCCGCCCCAGAAAACCCCAATAGCTGCACTCCTGCCTGCGACAACTCCTTA
>JBFLXP010000525.1:0-2097 GCA_040757315.1 Nitrospirota bacterium | reverse complement strand
TCGCTCATGGGGGTCAGGTTATTGACGCCCGGCGAATCAACGATCAGAAGGTTTTTCTCGGCTATCGCAGCGTTGCCGTAAGAAACTTCAACCGTTGTACCCGGATAGTTTGAAACGGAAACGTATTTGCCCGTCAGGAGACCGAAGATCACACTCTTCCCCACATTCGGGTTGCCGATCAGAACCACTTTCTCCCGAATCCGGCCTCCGCGGTCCTGCCCCCGGCGGCTGCGCCTACGCAGTCTTCTTGCTAATCCTGTTTCTTTTTCTTCCCGCATTTCCTGCAATATCCTCTGATCTCCAGGGTATGGCTCGTCCCCCGAAACCCCTTTTGCCTGCAAAGGTCCTCCTGAAGCCGCTCAAGTTCTTCCGAATAGAATTCGATAGAGCCGCCGCACAGCACGCAAATCATATGGTCGTGATGTGAATGGCCGGACATACTTTCATAAATCGTCCCTTGCTGAGTCTTTCTGACCCGCTCAATGAGTCCGCACTCGCAGAGGAGGTTGAGCGTCCGGTAGACCGAGGCTCGCGATGCCTTAACTCAGGATTCCCGGATCCGGACATAAAGGGACTCCGGATCGAAGTGGCCGCGGCAAGAGATTGTCCTCTGCAGAATGGCCGAACGCTCTTTCGTGAACCGCAGCCCATGCGCTTTGAGAAAACTGCCGAATGCTTTTTTCGGCTCCATTCTGTCGCCCGAATTTTTCATATATCCTTTTATTTTTGGACCGAAGTGATTCGCGCCAAAAGACCCTCTTTAGTCCACTGCCGTAGGCAAAAAGGGGAGCTTGGACAATTTCCTTATTGAGACTGAATCTCAATCACATTTAAGTCTACCCGATGGCGGGGTCATCTGTCAACAGGGCACGGGAAGTCAACTCTATCGTCTCATAGAAGTGAGGGCGTCCCCCAAAGCCTTTCAAGGCGATGAGATTTGATTAGAGCATGGCGTCGAGGAAACAGGACTTTCACTGAAAGTGTCATCCTGATTCCTTGTTTTCGATGTGGCTTCCGATGCCTTAAGGTATCGCTGCGAAAGGCTTCTCATGCCGCCCTACGTTTGCGAGCGATATGGAATAAGACGCCCGCAGGCAGGCTGCACCGGGGGCTGTGTTACTCGAAGACCACGTAGCCTTTTATCTTTTCGAGTCTTTTCCCTTTCACTCCCAGATCTTCGGCGTGTGCAATCCTTCTTTCCCTCCGCATCTTCAGTATAGTTCCCACCGTCTCCGGCCCAAGGCCGGGAACCTTGAGCAAAGCCTCCCGGTCAGAGCTGTTGATCCTCACCGGATAGAATTCGGGATGGCTTTCGGCCCAGACTTCTTTGGGGTCCTTGTCCAGTCTCAGATTTCCTGAGCGGTCGAGCAGTACGTCCTGACTTGTGAACCCGTATTTCCGAATGAGAAAGTCGACTTGATACAGACGGTGTTCGCGGACGAAAGTGCTTTCCGGATCTGCGAAGAATCTTTTTTCGCCGGGGATTTCGGGATGCCCGAGTCCCTTCTGATATGCCGAAAAATAGACGCGCTTGAAATTCAGGCGATTGTAAAGACCGAAGACATATTTTATTATTTCCGAATCGGGCTCGTCGGATGCACCAACAATGAATTGTGTGGTGCATTTCACCCTCGAAAACTTCATGCCCTTTCCGGTGAGCTTGCCCATCAGCTTTATCGGACGAAGAATGTCTTTGTCAAAATCCTTCCTGCTCGAAAGCCCCGCAAAATGTTCCTTGCCGGGCGTCTCAATATTGAGCGAAACCGATGTTGCCAGCGACAATGCATCCTCGACAGCCGCATCGGAAGCGCCGGGAATGATTTTTAGGTGTATATATCCCTTGAATTGATGTTTGCATCTGAGAAGACGGGCGACAGTATTGATTTTTTCCATAGTATAGTCGGCGTTTTTGATGACGGCCGAGCTCAGAAAGAGGCCGAATGCCTTCTTCTTTTGCCGGTATTCCATGAACAAGTGGGCAACCTCTTCGGGATTGAGTGTGCAGCGCCTCACATCCGTTTCAGACCGGATCGGGCAGTACCCGCAGTCGTTTAAAAACGAGTTGGATAATATGGTGTTAAAAAAAAAAATATAACC
>JBFLXP010000524.1:0-2105 GCA_040757315.1 Nitrospirota bacterium | reverse complement strand
AATCCCACTTCTCAATATAGCTTTCATGATAAATGTCGCATATATTCCTCACTTATAATTCTTGCATCATCTACCGTCCTGATTTCTCTCATCCGGAATCATTTCTTCTCCCTGCAATAAACCACTTGCCACTCCCTTCATTTTCGCCTCCAGCAAGCCTTTTTGGGATTGCATCAATTTTCCTAATGGCGTGGCACAAGAATGGATCAGTCTCTTTACAGGAAAGTATGCGATGAAACTGCATGCAAGAATCACATGCACGAACCAGCTCCCCTGATGAAGCGAACCGTATGAGAGGCCTCGTTCACGAATGAGCGAAGCAAAAAAATTGCCCAAAAAAGAATACTCCATTGCAGGCGTATACGGTATTGAAGCAAAGCGGGCTCCTTCCGCAATATAGCCGGTGAGGACCACAAAAAAAAGGAAGATGGCCGTAGGAGTGTCGCTATAGATTTTTTTATCAGTTTTTCTGACAGCGAAACCCCAGATCAGAGCCGCAGATACACCCAGAAGTATCATCAAGCCGAAAGACTCGAAAAAGAGCTTAAATATGGTCCTTATGTGAGGCACTTCTGAAATATATGGGAAACCCAGGATCGGCAGGTATTCCAGGGAAAAGGCAAAGAGAATATCTGTAATCCACAGCAAAACAAATCCCCAATAAATCAGGATATGCCTCATCCAGCGTATTTTACTCTGTTCCCTCAACGTTTCCTGGAGAATGACGTCCTTCCACAGGCGTCTTAAGAAGGCACGCGGTTCTGTGCCTTTCCGATCAAGAAAGCGCGCCCACATCTGAAAGGTCCCAATGTTTGTGCTGATGATTTTTCTGTATACGCCGATCCAGAATACAATGCAGGCGGCAAGGACCATGGGCCAGAAGAGTATCCATCGTGCCTCCATCTGACCGGAAAAGACGGTGCGCAGGTATACCCCGGTCAGCAGGGATAGTCCCACGGTGACAGCACTTAACCCTGAAACGAAGAGGTATTTGAATCCGTTCACGAAGACCTTCGCCTCGGTGTCCCGGTAAAAAATGAGAAGACTCAGCCAGATAGCACTGAAAACGGTAACCGGAATTCCCGTGAGGAACGGCCAAATACCCCAGCGTATGGAAAGCGCTCCCGAGAGCGTAAGAGACAGGCAAATAATGCCCGCAAGGATCCCGGCTCCTAATTGCAGATTCGAACATCTTTGCCGCATAATGGCTTCCTTCACCTAAAAAAAATTGTGCTTTTCGATCGAGTCTACTTGATGATAGACGCCGGCTTTGCCTCTTCACCAATAAGTTTCTTTGCCGACTGCAGCCGCCCCTGCTCATTCAATTCTTCCATGGTCCCTGAACGAATGGCTTTGGTCGGACATATCTCTTCGCATGCCCTCGGGAGACCGAGAGGCCTGTCCGGACAAAAATGACATTTCGACATCTTACCGTCTTTTCCGAGCTGGGGAGCGTTAAATGGACAGGCCCAAACACAGAAGCCGCAACCAATGCACTTTGCCTGATCCACAATGACCCTGCCGTCACTCGCCTCTTTTGTTATGGCCCTGACAGGACATGCGTCGCGGCACGGCGGGGTACCACAATGCATGCAGGCCAAAGATACATTGATCTGCTTGACGTTCGGATACTTTCCTGATCCGACCTTCACGACCGTCCTCCACCGGGGCCCTATGCCTACCTTGTTCCATGACTTGCAGGCAACCTCGCATGCATGGCATTTAATGCACCGCTTCTTATCAAAGTAAAAACCAACCTGTTTCATCTCTTCCATCTTCCGCTCCTTTCTTTAATAGCCCATTTTCTATTGTACTCCTTTTCATTTCTTGTACCCTGTTTATGCTCTCCTGATGCGCACCTTCCGCTCGTTGTAGGCGTTGCCACCGGAGATAGGATCGATCTGACTGTCGATCAGGTGATTGAGATGTGCCCCTTTTCCGTAGGCCACCGAAAGGAAAGGAGACCAGTGGCCAAAACCGTGATCGTGCCGCGCACAGGCAACCCCGGGCTTGACCCCCTCGATAACCTTTGCACGGATGACCGCTTTGCCATGCGGCGACTCCAGAACGACCATGTCACCATCACGTATTCCGTATTCCCGGGC
>JBFLXP010000523.1:0-2106 GCA_040757315.1 Nitrospirota bacterium | reverse complement strand
TTACAAGGCCATGTTTTTCATAAAGTCGTAATGTCTGAGTTGTGGTGCCTAATAAATCCGATACAACCCCAATGGTGTATAGAGGCATTGTGCGCTTTTCTTTTTCGTCAATGAATTCTATTTTCCTTTTCTTATCGAGCATTTGGTTAATAACTAAATATTACATTTAAAAATATCAATAAGTAAAGATGTTATATGATCTTATATAATGATACTATCATATAGTTGTTCTCCAAAACATAAAAGAGAGGTGGCGATATGAGCAGTTCGAATCTGTATAAAATTCACCCGATTGTAATGGGTACAAAGGCTTTTGACAAAGGCATGATGACATATCAGCATGATTACGGAAAACCTTACACAATCCCGATTTATTGCTGGTATCTCGAAGGCGGAGATAAGAAGATCATCGTGGATACGGGAGAATTAGCCCCGCTCAAATCGAAGGAGCGGGAAGAAGCGGTTGGCGGGAAGATCTATACCTTCGAGGAGGGACTCGCCAGATGGGGACTGAAACCCGAAGACATCGACATCGTCATCCATACACACTTGCATAATGACCACTGCGAGAACGACGACAAATGCACGAATGCCGTTTTTTATGTGCATGAAAAAGAAATGGAGCGCATCCATAATCTCCATCCGCTGGATTTCCGGTACAATGAAGATTTCGTGCTTGACGTCGAGAAGAAAGGACAGATAAAAACTCTTTCGGGGGATGCGGACATCGTGCCCGGCGTCCGAGTGATGCATACGCCGGCGCATACCGAAGGGGGTCTGACCGTTCTGGTAGACACCGAAAAAGGGAAAGCCGCCATCACCGGCTTCTGTGTGATTATGGAAAACTTCGACCCTCCGCCCAGAGTCAGGGCGATGGAGATGGAGGTAATTCCTCCCGGCACCCATGTCAATGTCTACGAAGCTTACGATATAGTGCTAAAGGTGCGGGACATGGCCGATATCCTGATTCCGCTTCACGACCCCCGGTTTGCATCGATTGACGTCATTCCCTGAATGCCTTTCTCCGGGGAAATTTGCCCTTTTGCAAGGCAAATTTCCCGACAATGTCTGCATTTCAAATTGGGATTTTTTAGAAAAATCAACAGATTATATGCAGGCACCATAATTGCCTTTATTCAAATCAACAGCATCCGCCGGAATTTAAGGGCCGGAAACTGCGCCCCGGCACGAAAAAGGCGGACAAAGCCAAAAGGAGGAGAATATGCCGGCAATTGAGATTGAAGGAAAGAGTATTGAACTGGATGATGAAGGGTATCTCACAAATCCCGATGACTGGAATGAAAAGGTAGCATGTGCCCTGGCGGAAATGGAAAAAGTCCACGGCGTTTGTCCATTGACTGAGCAGACCATGGAAGTATTCAAATTCCTCAGGGAGTATTACAAGAAATATAATGCCTTTCCATACGCACGCGCCGTCTGTACGAATGTCCACAACAAGGAATGCACTATGGAGAGATTCCCTGATGCCAGTATCGCCTGGAAGATTGCGGGCCTGCCCAAACCGCCCCCGGAAGTTCTTGCAGTCTTCTCCATGTGTGGCGGCGCATAATCCAAGGGCAGGAATATCATATGCGTCCATGCCTTATCGTCTCCTACCCGTGGGTCTGGCAGCGGAATATCTCTGATCAATCATCGCCGGTTCCTCAGCACCAGGGATGAATTCTCTTTCTGCGGAGAAAACGTTATAATATCTCGCATTTTCACTATTCGCGGACAGGAGATGTCACTGTGGAAGAAAGAGAATCGGAAAGCGGTGTCACCGGTTTGGCTCAATCCTTGACCTCCGAAGGTTATAAGGAGAAGGTTGCCGACTCAAGCAGAGGAGTCTTGACATGGGAGAAAGACCTTGCCTTTACGGCGAGGATTCGCGGCTATGCGATTGACTTTGATGCCGCTGCAAAAGAAGGCTGCATCCCCACGGACAGCCTCCTGATGAGCCTACCGGGGTGTCTTGCCATCGATCTGGTGTTGTTCCTGAAGAAAATGAAAGCCGAGATAAGAGGCCTTGAGATAGAGACACGCGGAGAGAGAAACCCTGTTCCACCCAAGTATTTCAGGGCCGTTCATATGGACATCAAGATTTCA
>JBFLXP010000522.1:0-2108 GCA_040757315.1 Nitrospirota bacterium | reverse complement strand
GTAATAATGTCCCAGCGCTCGCCTTTAAGATCGACAGCCTCCTTTCGAATAAAGAGCGCTTTTCCATTATGCAACAGGCCGCAAAGAGGCTTGCAAGACCGCACGCGGCACGAGAAATCGTTTCCATTGTTCTTGGCGGAAAGGGACTATGAAGAAAATACGGGCATTGCCGGGAATCCCTGCCATGCTCATATTTGCATTGCTCTCGATTCTTCCTGCGGAGGGTGGATCGCGGAATACCTGTTCGCAATTGTCTCCTCAGGAATTCACGGTCAAATGGAACTGATTAGCGGCATGGCACACTTTATGAATACATTGAAGAAACCAATTGTATGGATATATTTTTCGGTTATTTATATTTGGCTGCTTTCCCTTAGTGTTCTGGTTGCTACACTTGGCCCACCATATGTTCTGGTGCGAATAGCGCGGCCCAAAAACACTTCATTGATTACGGATTTCATAGAATCGTTTCACTCATACGTGAAAGAAACAGCGCGAACTTTGAATGTTAGTGATAATATTGTTTGGTATTCATTCTTTTCGAATATTGTCATATTTCCTTTGGCAATATTGACTGGATTCTTTGTTGTCAAGAAAAAAATGTGGGCAAGGAATTTCATGATCGTGTTGCTTCTTATTTTGATTTTACGACCACTAATTCTGCAAATTGTTGCAAGTGGAGCGGTCCTTATGCAGGCAGATACAATAATTGAGTCAATAATTTTTCTCATGATAATATTCTTTCTCACGAGAAAGTCTGCTACCGCGTATTTTCAGAGAGACTGAATAAGCAAGAACTCTCCGGAGGACGTTGAGCTCTTGATGGCAAGGCTGCTTCCTGTAGTTCACATCTTTGAACCCTCTCCTTATTTTCACACCGTCCCTGAAGAAATCCTCCGCAGGTCTTGGTATCGCACCTGTCGCGGGTTTCCGAGCGTAACATCGATTTTTTGTCAGTTCGCGGCAATCTCCCCTGCTTCCTAAAAGCCACATGACAAAAGTTGCTGAACTGTTGAATAGTACAGATGTAGAGAAACGGCAAGAATTAACGTGCCGCCGCACCCGCTGAAGAATACGGATGGATTGCTTCAACCTCTCTGCCATGCCGTCTTTCAGCTTCCTCGATATCATAAAGTGCCTGAAGGTTCATCCAAAACTCGGGGCCGGTATTCAGAAAGCGACCAATCTTGATAGCAGTCTCAGCCGTGATGTTCCGTTCGCCTCTGATGATCTGTCCTTGGAGATGATCTCCAGAGGGACGCCGTTTCTGCTGGCATACGTGGCTGAGTGCCGACGCAGATCGTGAGACGATATCTGACGGGAAATCCCTTGACTCTCACAACGGACATGGTAAGATTCATATAATAAGCAGGGAGAGGCGGGGCAGGTGGATCGGTTGTTGCCGGAAAGCGGCGATAGTCTCAGCCTCTCTGTCAGGAAACGAGGGAGATAAGGAGGGCTACAATCATGAATGACCTGCATCACGAGGAGCCTGAACAGGGAAAGACAACACGCCGGAGTTTTCTTACGCTTGTCATCGGCATCCTCGCGTCACTCAATGCCCTCCTGCTGGGAATCCCTTTTGTCAGCAGTCTCCTCGGATCAGCGCGAAAGAGAAAAACGGAATGGTCCAGAGTGACCGACATCGGTTCTTTACCCGAAGGGCAACCCATGGAAGTGAAATTTCAGGCTCTGGCGGAAGACGCTTATCATCATGAAAATATGCTCTACTCGGTCTGGCTCATCAAACATCCCGGTAATGCGGTGACCGCTTTTTCGCCTGTCTGCCCTCATCTCGGCTGCCATTTTATATGGAATCCGAAGATCGGAAAATTTGCCTGCCCGTGCCATGCAAGCATGTTTTCACTGGACGGCAAGGTGCTCTACGGGCCGGCTCCGCGGCCCCTTGATACCCTTCCCTACAAGATCGAAAACGGCGTGCTTTTTGTCCGGTATGAACGATTCCGCGTCGGCACATTGGGAAAAATTTCTCTTTAGGAGGCTGTGATGCTCACGAAGATTAAACAGTGGATGGATGAGAGATGGCCCCTCTCTCCCCTGATACATCTTGCCCTGGAAGAGGAGATCCCCGGAGTCGCCCGTTATGC
>JBFLXP010000521.1:0-2116 GCA_040757315.1 Nitrospirota bacterium | reverse complement strand
TGCCCTCTTATGTTCAGTAATGTCGCGAATTATACCCCGATATGAAGTAATTACGCCGTTTTCGTCTCTTGCGGCTGTCAAAGCGCAGTAAGTGGTCATTTTTTCGCCGTTCTTTTTCTTGACGACGACCTCGTATTCCGTAGACCTCTGTGCATTGACCATCTCCAGTACACGCTTTCTATCCAGCGGATCATCATAAACATCCCTTGCCAAATCCAGCCGTTGCATTTCCTCTTTTGTGTCATAACCAAACATCTTTACACCCTTCCTATTTATGTCAAGGATTTTTCCATCCCGGGAGGTAATAAAGAGCCCATCGAAGGATTCCTCGAAGATAGTGCGATATTTTTCTTCGCTTTCTCTGAGAGCCTCCTCAGCCGAGGTTCTCTCGATGATGTTTCTCAAAAGTCTTTCGACTTCATACAAAGATTTGTCAGAAGTCAAAAACTCGTCAGGGGGGATGTAATACATGTTTTTGCAGACAATAGCTCCATATATTACAAGTGGATGAGTATGGATCACATCGAGAATGACGTCGGGGCTGAAACGGCTGCGGTTATATTGGCATATAGCCACAATGTCATTTCCAGGGAAAAGATAATTCAGCTTCGCCTCGTATTCCAATAGTCTTTCAACGCCAATTTCATCACCCAGCGCCCATGTCATCTCGCCAGATGCCCTGAGAGCTTTATATCCTTCGGTCTTTGCCGCCTCAATGTTCTCCTTAAGAAACTTAATCATCATGTCAGGATCAAAGTACCCATTTCTGAGGTAGGCATCTTTCTTAGTTATTATTGAAAGCGCTCCGGATTTGATGCTCGAATCGACATCTATGCCATCTGCACGCATCGCATCCATTACATCGGAAGCCGTGTTATCATCAGCAATATAAACGCATTTTTCCCCTCTCTCGATGCCAATTCTGATAAAGGGAATGACGGCCGCAAACTGTTCTTCACGTTTTTCATAAATCAGGCAGAGATGGTCATGTATCTGAAGTCTTTTTATCGCTTCTATCAACTGAAACTCTTGCTGCTTCATGTACTTGCCTTCACCCACTTCTCTCGTCTTAAAAAACTATCACATAAGTTGAGTCATTGCAAGTAAATCTTGTTCTGATAAAACTGAAGAGGCGGCAATAAAAATACAGCATTCTTGCTGGTTATGTTCCGACCACCGTATTCATGTCTCCAAGTTTGTCAAAGGTGCCAACATTGTCGCTCTGCTGTTTGAGCATGATTTGGCTCCAGAACACACTTTTCCTGCAGCACTCGATGATTCTATACCAGTGGCTAGGCTCTGCATCCCCCCTGTGCTATTGTTTCCTGGAAAAGCGCAGATTAGTGCAATATTTCAAGTGTAAATCGACAAAAAAATCATAGTTCTACGCTAGACCAGTTCTATCTTGCAATGTCCCCGTTAAGAGAGTATATTCCAAATAGATGGAGAGAAATTATCATCTTTTATAAAAAAGGAGGATCCTGATGACACAGAAAGAAAAATTGCATGAAGAGATTGCGAAAGCTGCATATGCTCTCTTTGAAAGCAGTGGCAGGCTTCACGGGCATGACTTAGAGAATTGGTTAGAGGCAGAGAAGATTGTTTTAGGGAAACACGAGAAACATTCAAGCGAGATGGGGCACAAAGTTGATGTCGGCAAGAAAGGAAAAAAGGGATTTAGAAAGGCAGATAAAATAGGAGGCCGTATCTATAGAGATTAAAAAAATTACAGAAATTATTATTCCCTTTCTATTTATTATGATACTTCCGAAGCAATCTGCATTCACTACTTCTCCCATGAGTCGACACATAGAGAGAACTGATTTATTTGTGCACTACTACACGAAGTCCTTACTTATGCGGGTTTTCGAAAGATGAGGAGTTCATCTACAACTAAACGGGGATTAGAGGTTCAAGCGATTGAGGATTTATAGGAGAAATTTGTATAACGCGGCGGCCTCCTTGCCTGGGATCCGCCCCTCAACGCTTCGCTTGAGGGGCGAGGTGTAAGGCGTAAGTCAAAATCAAACCGCGCATATTACCCCGTCCCTCTCGAAGTGTTATGTGCCTTTCTTAACAGATTTCTCTTTCATCTTTGAATTGAATTTTTCCTTAT
>JBFLXP010000520.1:0-2119 GCA_040757315.1 Nitrospirota bacterium | reverse complement strand
GGGTTTCACCCGTCTCGGGGTCTATTATTTCCATTATGAAGTTGTCTTCCCAGAGATGCATCCCATTCTTTTCGCCGCATTCAAATGCAACTCCCGGACCATTCATCTCAGATAATCCGTAAGAATTGTATACATCAATGTGAAAGAACTTTTCAATCTTTTTTCTCGTTTCTTCAGAATAAGGTTCGGAACCGAGATATGCCCTCCGCAGGGAAAAATCTTTTTGCGGATCCAGTCCTTCGTTCTGCATAACACCAGCAAGATAGAGCGCATAGCTCGGAGTAATGTGGAGAGTCGTGGTCCTGAAATCCCGCATCAGCGCAATTTGTCTCTGTGTATTTCCGGGGCCCGCAGGAATGACCAATACCCCCACTTTCTCGGCCCCATAGTGCATGACGAGAGCGCCGGTAAATAATCCGTAGGTCATCATATTCTGAAGTACATCGCCTTTTTTTACTCCTGTCATAACAAGGCAGCGGGCTATGAGTTCGGCTGCACGGTCGACATCCGTTTTTGAAAAAAAAATTGCTTTTGGCTTCCCTGTAGTTCCGCTTGACGTATGGAGCCGGATTACCTGTTCTTTCGGGACGGCGAGCATACCAAAGGGGTAATTTTCGCGCAGATCTTCTCTGGTCGTGAAGGGTAGTCTCCGTGTGTCTTTCAGGGAGGCGATATCTTTCGGCCTGATGTTCAATCTTGACAAACGATCATTATAGAACGGGATATTTGCGAAGGCCCGACGCAGAGTTTGCTTCAGCCTTTTCACCTGCAATTCATCCAAGGCCCTCCGACCGATTACTTCAATATCCCTCTGCCAGAACATTACAGCACCTTTCCCTCTGCGATCTCTCGTCCTTTTCGAAACGCGGCAAGGTTCAGTTCTATTGTCTTAACGGGCACAAATTCTTCTATGACCTTTTCCCATTTAGCGATGGTGAAGGGCAGGTACCTCGAAAGCATTCCCATGACGATAATATTGTCCAGTTTAGGGTTCCCTAAGCTTTCTGCAATTCGAAAGGCATCAACGCTGTTCACGTAGAAACCCATGGCCTCCAACCGAGCTTTAACGTCCTTCGGATATGGCGCCACCTCCGGATTAAGAGAAGAAGGTACTACCTCTTTCCGGTTAAGTATTACGGTGCCGGAGGGCTTGAGATAATAGGCATATCGCAAACCCTCCAGTTCTTCAAGCGCAACCAGAAAGTCGGCTTTTCCCTTGGGGATTAAAGGAGCGTATACTTCCTCGCCGAAACGCACATGGCTTGTGACGCTCCCTCCTCTCTGCGCCATGCCATGCAATTCGCTCTCCTTAACCATATAGCCCGAGACGAAGGCACACTGAGCCAGAATCCTGCTCGCAAGAATGACTCCCTGTCCTCCCACCCCCGAAAAAAGTACGTTCACAATTCCCATCTTTCCTCATCAATCAGCAAATCTTTCCTGCCGTGTTTTGGCATAAATGTTCGTATTTTATGCCGGCAAAAAATGCGCCAATAATTAAAAAAAAGCTAACAATTTTATCATATATTAAAAATTTCCTGCAAACAATCGTGAATCCCGTTAACCGCTCAGTGAAGGGTCGGACGCATCCGGCTCCTCCCCTTTTCAAGGGGAGGTTAGAGGGGTTATTCGCTCATATTTTCAACAACCTCCCCATCCCCTCCTTCCCAAGTAGGGGATATATCCGGTAACTGAACAGTTACGATTCGGATATTGTTTTATTGATCCAAGATGTGATAGTGTTATATCCATGTTTTCAAAATAGGATGAAGAATGACTGTTGAGCAGATATCCATATTTCTTGAGAACAAATCAGGTAGACTCGCCGAGGTAACCTCTGTTTTATCTAAAGCGGGAATTAATATAAGGGCGCTTTACCTTGCCGATACGGCCGATTTCGGCATACTGAGACTTATTGTAAGTGACACCGAGAAGGCTCGGAACGCCTTAAAAGAGAACGGGTTTACTGTTGAGAAAACGAGGGTTGTGGCGATCGAGGTCCCGGACAGACCCGGAGGATTATCAAGTATCCTCAACACAATAAAAGACGAAGGGATAAACGTTGAATACATGTATGCCTTTGTCGAAAAGAGCGGAGAAAATGCTATTGTTATTTTTC
>JBFLXP010000519.1:0-2122 GCA_040757315.1 Nitrospirota bacterium | reverse complement strand
GAGGGCGCAGGAGATTTCATAGATATCTCTTCTCCCTTTGTCGAAGGCGCCGTGGGATTTGTTCACGTCGGCATGGACAAGGGAATGATCATATCCCAGCTTAAAGCCGCCATGATAAGACAACTCTTTCTCCTCACCATCATTTTCCTCATCAGCGTGGCCTTCGCATACATTTTTGTGAACAAGGTGTCTCAGCCGCTCAACAAACTTACAGAATATTCGCGGAAGCTGACGGCCCACGATTTTGCCGCGTCCGTCGATATAAAGTCACAGGACGAAATAGGCCAGCTTGCTGACACGATGAAATCCATGGCTCTGGATCTCAGCGAAGTCTTTGAACGGTATGAACTCGCTCTCAAAGATGCCATTGTGGAACTCCAGGATACCCTCGCGTATCTGACGGCTGTCATAGACAACATGGCGGACGGACTGCTCGTTACCGACACCGACGGCATTATCAACCATGTCAATCCCGCACTTTCCTATATGTTTCATATGAGGGAAACCGACATGATCGGCAAGAACTGCAAGGATCTCTTCGGCTTCGAACTTGCCGAAACCGTGCATAAGAGCAGACAGTTCCCGGAGGAAGCGTTCATTACAGAGATCAAACTGGCCGCGGGAAGGGTCGGACAGGCGGTCGCAACAGGCATACACAAAGACTATCTTGAAACGGAGGATTCCCAGGGAAAAGGAGTGGGCTCGGTAATACTCATCAGGGACATTACGGCCGAGAAAGAGATAGACCGGATGAAAACTGATTTCATATCCACCGTATCGCACGAACTCAGGACTCCCCTCACGTCTGTTTTGGGGTTCACCGAGATCATCGAGAGGAGGCTCGAAGAAAACGTCTTTCCGCTTGTGCGGCCGGTCGACCCTAAAGTCGGTTCCACAATCGAGAGGATACGCAATAACATCAAGATCATAATCTCGGAAGGAGAGCGTCTGACGGCTTTGATAAACGATGTTCTGGACATTTCGAAACTCGAAGCCGGAAAAGTCGAGTGGAAAATGGAGGGAATCCATATCCCCGACCTTATTGAGCACGCCCGCTTTGCGACTTCCGCCCTCTTCGAACAAAAGAGGCTTGAGTTCAGAAAGGATATAGACCCCCGGATTCCCGAAATCACCGCCGACAGGGACAGGTTGATACAGGTGCTGATCAATCTTCTCTCGAATGCGGTGAAGTTCACAGAGGAAGGCTACGTACTCTGCAAAGCAACGCGGTCCGGGGAGGAGGTTATCGTCAGTGTCACCGATACCGGCGTCGGCATATCAGAGTCGGACAGGAAGACTGTCTTCGAGAAATTCAAACAGGCTGGCGACACGTTGACCGACAAACCCAAAGGCACTGGTCTCGGCCTTCCCATCTGCAGGCAGATTGTGGAATATCACGGCGGGAAGATCTGGGTGGATGGCGCACGGGAACATGGATCCACTTTTTCCTTCAGTCTGCCACTGACTACAAAAGTGACTGTGGAAACCGCCGCGGCGCAACTTTTGAACGATGAAGAAAAGAAATCCATATAGCACCGAGGTAGGGATTGCCTAAGATTCTCATTGTCGATGATGATCCTCTCATACGGCTTCTCCTTGAAGAGATTCTTGCGGAGTTCCAGGCTGCTGGGATTCAGTTGCTCTCTGCGGACAACGGGCTCTCCGCCATTGATCTGATCAAAAGGGAAGAGCCCGACATCGTCTTTCTCGATGTCATGCTGCCGAAAATGGACGGCTTCGAAGTCTGCAGCATAGTGAGAAATGATCTCGGACTCAAGAATGTCTATATCGTCGTGCTCACCGCAAAAGGACAGGAACTCGACAAGCAGAAAGCCAGGGAATGCGGCGCCGACTATTACATCACCAAACCCTTCACGATCCACGATGTCATCAAGAAAGTGAGGGAAGTGTTGAGACCCGCTTCACCATAGAAAGCAGTTCGTGCTGTATCAGTTATCATTGAGTTCTGTCATCTTGGAAAGCAGTGGGTATAATTTATTACTACGGCAATTAAATAGATGAAAGATGTCATGCTCCGACTTGATCGGAGCATCCAGTCCCTTATGGATTCCGTCCTCCGACTTGATCGGGGGATCAAGCCGGGGAATGACGTCGTTTTGGT
>JBFLXP010000518.1:0-2140 GCA_040757315.1 Nitrospirota bacterium | reverse complement strand
CGAGGAGATTATAACTCAGCACCGTTATCAGAATAGCAAGCCCCGGAAAAACCGAAAGCCACCATGCAATCTCAATGTTGTCTTTGCCCAATGTGAGGATGTTTCCCCATGTGGGAGTCGGAGGCTGAACGCCTATTCCAAGAAAACTCAGGCCCGATTCAAGCAGCACCGCCCCGGCAATGCCGAGCACAGCCGAGACAAAAACGGGAGCCAGACCATTTATAAGAATGTGTCTGAAGATAATCCGCATGTCACCGGCGCCTACTGCCCTCGCGGCAAGCACGAATTCCCGTTCTTTTAATGAAAGGAACTCCGCCCTCACGAGACGGGCGACTCCCATCCAGGAGGTGAGACCGATCACGACCATTATATTCAGAATACTCGGCCCTATGAAGGCTATGACAGCAAGAATGAGGAAGAAAGTGGGGACAGTCAGCATAATGTCGATAAGCCTCATGATGATCCTGTCTATCCAGCCTCCGTAATACCCGGAAACAGCCCCCAGGGCGATTCCGATGAAGGTTGCTATGCCTACCGCAACAAAGCCCACTAAAAGGGATATACGGCCTCCCCAAATCATCCTGCTCAGCACGTCTCTTCCGAGATCATCCGTACCTAACGGATGCCAGAAGCTCGGAGGTTCAAGTATATGATTTCTGTCGATGTCTGTCGGATTATACGGCGAGATAAAGGGGGCAAGGAGTGCTGCAAAAAAGAGAGCTATCACAAGAAAGGCGCCCGTCACGGCCAGTTTGTTGCTTTTAAACCTCTTCCAGAATATGTTGGTCAACGAATGTTTTTCCATGCGTCACCTGTGTCTGATCCGCGGATCGGCGAACATATACGCGACGTCCGCGAGGAAATTTCCAATTAGTGTGAGCACTCCCACGATGGTCAGGACGCCCATAATTACGGGATAATCCCTCGTCATAACGCTCATAAAAAGCAGTTGCCCCATCCCGGGGATGCCAAAAATGCTTTCCATAATAACGCTTCCGCCTATCAGCCCCGGCACCGAAAGCCCTAAAAGGGTGATGAGAGGCAGGAGAGCGTTTTTCAGAGCATGTCTGTAGATAACGGCTTTTTCCGGCAGACCCTTCGCCCGCGCTACCGTAACGTAATCCTGCCTCAAGACTTCGAGCATGCTACTTCTCATAAACCGGGAATCGGCGGCCAGACTGCCGAATGCGTAAACGAATACCGGGAGTATGAGATGATTGATCCTGTCGAGGATTTTTCCGGCAAGAGAAAGCGCATCATAATTCATCGACTTCAGACCCGATATCGGAAGCCAGCCTAAATATACGCCGAAAAAAAGCATAAGCAGAAGGGCCAGCCAGAAAGAAGGCGTTGCAAAACCGATAAAGACAGATGTGGTCGTAATCTTGTCGTATAGAGTATTTTGACGGACCGCGGATGTAATTCCGAGAGGCAGCGCAATCAACAGAATGACAACCGTTGTAATAATATTCAGCATAAACGTCACAAAGAGTCTTCTCTCGATTAAAGGCTGTTTTCTGTCCCAGATCTTGTCGATGACGGGTCTCCTGTCGGTCGAAAAAGATTCGCCGAAATCGAGCATGGCAATTTTTTTGAGCCACAAGCCGTATTGAACAATCACGGGTTTGTCGAGGCTGTACATTTTTTCCAGCCTTTCGCGTGCCTCCGGCGTAATCTTCGGATTGAAGTCGGTGAGAACGTCCGTAGGTTTGCCGGGCGCGAGATGAAGTACAAGGAATGAAATAAGGGTTATACCGAATAAAGTCGGAGCCATTTCGAAAAGTCTTTTTACGACATACTGTATCATTTATTGCTCCATGCTGTGTTTCTGCAATTTTTTCGGTACATACCACTTAGGGAGATTGTAGCCGATTCCGATTGGGGATGGTTTGATTCCCTTGAATCTCGCGTGCACAATCGGAATAGCATCCGGTACGTACAAAAAGATATAGGGCAATTCGGCGGCAAGTATTTCTTGTATCCTGAAATAAGCTTTTTTTCTTTCTTCGATATTGAATGTCCTGCGGCCTTTCTCAAGAAGCCCGTCGATTTCAGGGTTGTTGTAGCCCACAAAATTAAATTCCTTCTCCTTGGTCTTGCTTGAATGCCAGATGTCATACTGGTCGGGGTCGAGGCCTAT
>JBFLXP010000517.1:0-2148 GCA_040757315.1 Nitrospirota bacterium | reverse complement strand
GGGAGCAGGTTCTGTTTTGCGCTTCCGATGCGGAGGGATGTTTTTGGTAAGGGGTAGGTGAGGGAGAATAATCGGCATTCATCTGAATGGACTCTAATTGGAGGTTGTGTACAAACTGACAGATTGAAAGAAAACGTGATTCCCGTGAAAACGGGAATCCAGTATTTTCAAGGCATTCTGGATGGCCGGACAAGCCGGCATGACAAGGCGAGGACATGTTTCTTTATTGCCGGGTTAATAATCAGTGAAACAATACGGGAAACAATATTATAATATGCGGAAAAGGTAAGGCGTCGTGGACGAGTCGAGGAAGATAGGGCCGAGGACAATTCTGGTTGTCGAAGACAATGACGACAGCCGGGAACTCGTTGTCAAGGTTCTGAGAAACAAGGGGTATTATCTGGTGGAGGCCGTTGACGGGGAAGAAGCGCTCCAGAAGGCTGAAACAGAGAAACCGAACCTTATACTTATGGACATATCCATACCGAAAATAGACGGATACGAGGTTGTCCGGAGGCTGAAAAGCATGGATGAGTTTCGGGATGTGCCTATCGTTGCGCTGACCGCGCATGCAATGAAAGGCGACAGGGAGAAATTCATCAGCGCCGGATTCGAAGGCTACATTTCGAAGCCGATAAATGTCCGGGAATTTCCCGATCAGGTGAGAGATTTTCTGAGGGGCAAATGGGAGAGTATCATTGGCGGAAAAGAAGAATAGGATTCTGGTTGTCGACGACGCCCCGGACACTGTTGAGCTTCTTCGGAAGCGGTTCCGCGCAGAAGGGTACGAAACGGACGAAGCGTATAACGGGGAAGAGGGGCTTCAGAAGGTGTCGGAATTCGATCCTGATCTGGTCGTGCTTGATGTCATGATGCCCAAGATGGATGGATACGAGGTCTGCCGCCGGCTCAAATCCGACGAGAAGACAAAGTACATACCTATTCTCATGCTTACCGCAAAGGGCGAGGTGGAACATAAAGTCCGGGGGCTTGATATCGGGGCTGACGATTACATGGCAAAGCCCTTCGACTATAAAGAGCTGTCTGCTCGAATCAGATCTCTGTTGTCTTTAAAAGCCGTGCACGAGAGGAAAGTCGAGACTGAGAAGGCCGGAGCCCTGGAGCAGATGATAGACGAAGTCGCTCATGAAATACGGAATCCCCTGACTGCTGTCGGCGGGTTTGCCCGAAAAGTCTATAACAGACTTCCTGAAGGCGATCCGAACAGGAAATATATGGAAATGATCATCGAAGACGTCGTGGTTCTGGAGGGAATGATAAAGCAGCTCATCGAACTGAAAACGATGTCAATATCAAACAAGGAATCGACTAACATCAACAGCCTGCTGAACGAATGCATCGAACTGTTCGCCGCCGAGATCGGGCAGAAAGGGATAAGCGTGACGGCGGAATTTCCTGGGGACGTTCCCCCCATATGGGTGGACGCCAAATTGCTGAGGAGAGCTCTGTGCAGCATAATAAAGAATGCGGTGGAGGCAATGGAGACGGGGACGAAGGAACTGAAAGTCAGCGTTTCACGGAACGAGGGCAATGTTGAAATACGGATCAGCGACACGGGGAAAGGCATCGAAAAGGAGAAAGTCAAGACTATCTTCGACCCCATGGTCTCGTCAAAAATCTACGGACCGGGTCTTGGACTTACCTTTGCCCTGAAAATCGTCCAATACCACAACGGAACCATATCGGTCGAGAGCGAACCGGGCAGGGGATCAACCTTCACCGTCAAGTTGCCTGTAAAAGAAGCCTGAGCTGTCTGAAGTTTGCCTCTCAATGCCGTTTTCATGTTTCGAAGTACTTCGCCGTTCATTTCGCTAATCCTGCTGCGTTTCAGAAAAAAATGGGGTATTCTTTGTCGAAATCTCCGCTTTTTCCCTGCAAAAATATTCAGCCTCCATATTTGCGAAAAAAATATCCTTTTCTATCAACCAGTTATGTAATTGTACTAACCTTTAACAAAACTGTGACTAATCTGTAACCCCTGATGTGATACTTTATTCGCATTCGGAATCATTTTGAAAGGCGATAGCTTTGAGACAGAAATATCGCTCAGGAAATCGAATCGTGAAAATGATTAGAACCTATCTCAAAATCGGTTTCTCCCGAAAAAAACCGTCATGCCCGCGAAAG
>JBFLXP010000516.1:0-2150 GCA_040757315.1 Nitrospirota bacterium | reverse complement strand
AACTAATGACCTATGCAATTTCCCCCTTAATCTGTCACTCCCGCTTGTCGGGAGTCCTTCTGAAGAAAGATTCCGGGCAAGCCGGAATGACAAAAATAGGACATTACTTTTGCATCTTTCAATAATTCATACGGACGGATACGAATATTGTATAATCTCTGTACGGAAAAACAGAGACGATGAAAATCTATAACACCCTTACAGGGAAAAAAGAAGAGTTTGAACCACTCGTCCCCGAAGCCGCAAGAATGTATGCCTGCGGAGTGACCGTGTACGACTACTGCCACATCGGACACGCGCGGAGCGCCATTGTTTTTGACGTCATCCGGAGATATATGCAATACAAGGGGTTCCGGGTACTTTATGTGAGGAATTTTACGGATATTGACGACAAGATCATCAACCGCGCCGGACAGGAAGGCGTGCCCTGGGATGTTATCGCGAAAAAATACACCGAAGCCTATTACGAGGACATGGACAGGCTCGGCGTCGGAAGGGCAGACATCGAACCGAAGGCTACTGAATACATACCGGAGATGATCGATATCATAAAAGGACTTGTAGAAAAAGGGTTTGCCTATGAGATTGACGGCGACGTATACTTCTCGGTCGAAAAATTTTCCGACTACGGAAAGCTTTCAAAGCGAGACAAAGAGGATATGCTCGCAGGGGCACGTGTCGAAGTGGACGAAAGGAAGAAGAACCCGCTCGATTTTGCCCTGTGGAAGAAATCGAAGGAAAGCGAGCCCTATTGGCAGAGCCCCTGGGGAGCCGGCAGACCCGGCTGGCACATCGAATGCTCTGCTATGTCTCTGAAGCACCTTGGCGAGAGCTTCGATATGCACGGCGGGGGCGCTGATCTGCTCTTCCCCCATCATGAGAATGAGATTGCCCAGTCCGAGGCATTCACCGGGAAACCCTTTGCCAAGTACTGGGTGCATAACGGCTTCATCACAGTCGACAAAGAAAAGATGTCCAAATCACTGGGAAATTTCTTCACAATCAGAGAGGTTCTCGAAAGATTTGATCCCGAAGTTCTGAGGTTCTTCCTGCTCTCTACTCATTATCGGAGCCCGATTGAATTTTCCGACGAGCTGCTGCGCGAAGCAGAGAACTCCATAGACCGTTATTATACGACGTTGATCAGGATAAGCGATTTTCTGGACAGAAAAGATGAAGCGGTGAAGGAATTGTCGAAGACAGGAAAATCCTTCAGGGACCTGATCTCGGCATTCAAAATGAAATTCGAGGCAGCACTGGACGATGATTTCAATACGGCCCTTGCGCTTGGTCATCTCTTTGAGGTCGTTCGCGAATGTAACAGGGTTCTCGATACCAGGCCGACTGGAAGAGAAGTTCAGGAGTTGGTAGTTAAGACAAGGGGCCTCCTAACAGAGGCAGGCAGCGTGCTGAACATATTCGGCAGAGAGCCCATGGAGTGGTATCGTTCTCTGATGGAGGTCAAGAAGATCGGCCTATCCGAGAAGGATATCATCGAGAGAATCAGCGACAGACAAAATGCCCGCCAGAAAAAAGACTGGCAGATTGCTGATGAGATCAGAAAAGACCTCGAAGACAAAGGAATCCTTCTTGAAGACAAGAAAGATCGGACAGACTGGAAGATTAAGGTCGGCTGATGAGTGGATCTACGGCCTGAATCCGGTTCTTGAAGCCCTCAAGGCAGGAAGAGGAATAAAGACCCTCTATCTTGCGGCCGGCAGGCACGAAAAAGTTCAGGGACTGAGACAGGAGGCGGACCGGCTGGGGATATCTGTAAAGACACTCGATGCCGGTTTCTTTGACGAAAAATTCGGGAAAGGGCATCAAGGCGTTGCCGCAGATGTCCGGCCCAGGAGATATTTTTCTCTTGATGAACTCTTGGGCTTTCCACGGGAAAAAGGAGAAATTCCTCTTTTTTTCGTCCTCGACTGCATTGAGGATCCGAGGAATCTCGGCGCCATCCTGAGGGTGGCCGATGCCGCGGGTGTCCACGGCGTAGTTCTTCAGGCATACAGGGCTGCGGGACTGAGCGCGGAAGTGTCGAAGGCTTCTGCCGGAGCCGTAGAATATGTTCCGGTTACGGTAGTTGCGAACATAAAGAATGCCCTGCGTGAAATGAAAGAAAGAGAGATAACGATAGTCGGAGCCGA
>JBFLXP010000515.1:0-2151 GCA_040757315.1 Nitrospirota bacterium | reverse complement strand
GTTGGTATAAGGAGATCGTCGGATGAAACTCGGAATACTAGGAGACATTCACGGTAATATCGAAGCATTAAAGGCGGTATGTGAGACAGCCGTTTTGCAGAAAGTGGATAAGCTGTATCACCTCGGCGACGTCGGAGGCTATGCGCCATTTGTGAATGAGGTAGTCGATTTCCTTGTGGAACATAAAATCGAGGGAGTACAGGGCAACTATGATGAAGCCGTAGGCAATAATAAGGAGCATTGCGGGTGCAGATATGAGAATCCCCTTCAGGAGGAGATGGCGGCGCTGGCCTTTGAGTGGACAAAAAAACAGGCCTCGGGGAAAAGTAAGGAATATATGAGAAGCCTCCCGTTCGAGATCGCTTTCTCCTGTCATGGAAGAACGGTCAAGATATTCCATGCTACGCCTCTCAAAAACAATCTCTATTGGCACGAAGACCGGAAAGATAAGTTTTTTCTCGAAATGGCGGGCAAGGCAAAGGCGGATATCCTGATTTACGGACATACCCATATTCCGTACAGAAGAGACTTGGGCGGCAAGGTATTCATCAATGCCGGCAGCGTCGGAAAGCCGAAGGATGGGGATACACGGGCATGCCTGACCCTCGTCGAATGTCTGCCCGAAGGCGTGAAAACCGATCTTATAAGGGCGCCCTACGACTTAGAAAAACTGGCTTCGGCCATCAGAGAATCCGGCTTGCCTGCCTATTATGCAGAAAAAGTTCGTGAAGGGAAATGACAACCGAAACGGCGCATCGATTGATGTATACCTTGAGCTGTACAAGAAAAAGAAAGAATCGCTTGAACTCTCTGAAACCATGGATAATATGACCTCCAATAAAGAAAGGGCAACATGATAAACAAAAGTGTTTGGACGCATTTATTCTTTGCTCTATTGATCGTGATCGTAAGTATAGTGAGTATCACTCTTCAAAAAAAACCGCAGAATGACTTAGCAACGTATAAAGGAAAATATATTGCGCTAAAGAAGTCCTATATTGATCTGGCAAGGTCACAATCCAACATGCTGGAACTTTTATTTAAAGACTATCCGGAGGTGCGGAACTTAATGCCCGAGTATAAAGATCTCGGCAAGTCTGAGTTTTCTGAAAAGATGCGCTATCGAATTCGTGAACTGAAACTTCAGGCAAACTATCTTGAAAGAGAAAAGTGAGCGAGTGAAGCTATCTGAGATTATATCAAGAGTGTTATGAATGACAAAGCCGACCCTTCGAATGCCTTTTCCACAAATGTACCGAAGATAGCCTTTCCGACGATATTGCCTGCTTTCGAAGCGGCTCTCTGGATGTATTGATCATTTGTTATCGCCTTTGACGTATCAAAGTAGCCCTTCCTTTGGAGCATGCCTACAATGTCTTTGTATTGTACGGCCGCCAGATTGTAGTTAATGAGAACACTGCCGGTGGTGAGGTTAATGTCGACCGTTGCAATACCGTTCATGGCGCTCAAAATCTTTCGGATTTCAACCGCGGCATCTGTGTTCTTCTTAACCACCGGGCTTTTAACTCTCAATCTTCCCGGAACGTTATGGATGTAATGGCTCATCTGGCTCCTCCTTCATCCTATATTTTTTGAATGTTCTACATTGCGGATAGCTCGAACATCTGAATCGTACAACGTCGCCGTCTATCTTATAGAGATTCATGGGCTTTCCGCATTCCGGACAAGCCGGCTTACCCTTGACAGTCGTCTTCTTGGCGTTGCTGGTAAATTGCATCCCGCACATCATGCAGAGAAACCTCTGTTTCCCTGTCCATGCCCTTCCATACTTATAGATAGCATCGGAATCGCAAGAGGGACATCTCATCTCCTCAATTCCTGTTGCAGATTGTGTCGTCAATTCGTTCTCATTAAGCATACACGGTGGGGCGCGTTTTATAAGAAAGACGGAACATTCTACCGCGTGCCTAAGGCAGTATCAGGATCCGCAGCCCTAAGAGCCGGTCCTCGTAATGAGAGCACATAGTAGGAGCATGCCTCATGGTGTCTGCCCATACAGAGCCGGATGTCGGCGTCTTCCATGAGCCTGATGAACCTGCCGACCACGCTGCACTGAGCTCCGTCAGGACCCCCTTTCAGAAATTGACAGATCGCTCCACTTTTTAGATGCATTCTTACCCTCCTTGGTAT
>JBFLXP010000514.1:0-2154 GCA_040757315.1 Nitrospirota bacterium | reverse complement strand
TTGGAAGAAGTGATGAGCATCTCGTCAGGTTGATATTTCCGTAGTACGTCCGGAATTTCACTACTGCCGCCCAGTATAGGGATGCCGTGAATGGTAAGCCCTTTTTTGGCAGGATCATCGTCGATAAAACCTATCGGCATATAAAGACTGTCGCTTTTGTTTTTCATCTCGCGTACGATCATTTCACTCGCATCGCCCGCACCAAGAATCAGTATTTTCTTTTTGTGCGGCTCTTCCATCATGTATTCTCTGAATGTCCTGATGAAGAGCCTGTTGCCGCCTGAGATTATTATGAACAACAACAGGTCGAGCAAATAGACTGAGCGCGGGTAGTCAACGTCGCCGATCACGTATCGTATCATGACGAGAAAGAATAGGCTCCCTAAAGTCGAGGAATTGATGATCTTGATCAGATCGCTGACACTCGCGTAGCGCCATAAGCCCTTATGTAATCCTGACTGCATGATGCAGGTGAGACGTATGAAGAGCAGAAGCGGAAGATACATGAGGAATTGGTTCAAATACATGGCCGGAAGATAGGAATCAAACCGGATGATGAATGCCATATAGTTGGCGATAGTTGCTTGCGTGAGGAGCAAAAGAATGACGAACATTCGTCTATGCTTGATAATCAGCTTCTTCATAATGCCGTATACTGTGCTCATCGTCCTGCCAATTTGCATGTATCCTTGAATTATTCTGGCCGAATTGATGCTCTTAAAATCGTCCTGATAATGAGTTTTACATCAGTCATCAGATTATTGTTGTCGACATACTCCATTGAAAGTCTTATCTTTTCCGGCAAAACTCTTTTTCTGTAATCCTCTTCCCAGCTATCCGAACGCGTGAGAACGATCTCCTCATTTGAATAGAATATTGAAGCAGGATCTGTAATGCCCGGACGAATGCTGAGCAACTTTTCGTATGCTGTTTTGAAAAGAGTCACGTACTCCCTGATTTCCGGTCTTGGGCCGACAAAACTCATATCACCTTTCAGAACATTGAGCAGTTGGGGAAGCTCGTCAATCTTGTATTTCCTCAGAACTCTTCCGGTTCTGGTGATGCGATTGTCTCCCTGTATGGTGATCTTCGGGCCGTCCTGTTCTGACCCCTGTTTCATTGTCCTGAATTTATATATCTTGAATGGTATAAAATCCTTGCCGATTCTTTCCTGTGTGAAAAGAACCGGCCCGGGACTGTCAAGTTTTATGAGGATGGCGGCGATGATGAAAAAAGGAAGACATATAACTATTCCTAAAGATGCAAAAAATATATCGAACAATCGTTTTAAGATCACGTTATTTTTTGTGTCGCGCTGCCAGCTCCGTCACTGCATCTATTACCGCATGTACTTGTGCATCGGTCATGCCGGGGTAAATTGGTAACGACATGACGCGTTCATAGAACCATTCGGATCCATCAAAGCCGTTTGTGGAATAAGAAAAAGCATCACGATAAAATGGATGTCTGTAGAGAGGAATGAAATGGACAGAAGTTACTATGCCTCTCCTTTTTAGTTCTTCGATGAACCGATTTCTTTCAATATTTAATGTTTCGAGATTCAGTTTGAGTACATACAGATGCCAGGAACTCTCCCTGTCAGATTTCACGTATGGGGTCATCAAGGTATCTACAGACTGGAATGCGTCCGTATATTGCCGGGCAATCGCCTTTCTGCATTGCCACATCCAGTCTATTTTCTTTAATTGTGATAAACCGATAGCTGCCTGAAGATCCGTGAGATTGTACTTGTAACCTGCCTCTATAACCTCGTAGAACCAGGTGCCTTCCTTTGAATACCGTTTCCACGCATCCTGTGAAATGCCGTGGAGCCTCAAAATTCTCAACCTATCGCTCCATTCGTCATTCTCGGTGGTCACCATGCCGCCTTCACCGGTAGTCAAAGGTTTTGTTGCATAAAAACTGAAGCATGTCATATCGCCAATTGTCCCGATCTTTTGCTGTCCATACCAGGCTGGAACAGCATGTGCCGCGTCTTCTATAATGGAGAGATGGTGAGCTTTCGCGATGCCGACAATCTCATCCATATCGCATGGCTGTCCTCCGTAGTGAACAGGTATCATCGCCCTGGTCTTTCCTGTGATTTTCCCTTGAATCTTTGAAATATCGATGTTACCCGTATGTCTTTCAACG
>JBFLXP010000513.1:0-2155 GCA_040757315.1 Nitrospirota bacterium | reverse complement strand
AAAGCAGGATAATATCTTCAGAATTCACGCCGAGCCTGTCCGCCCTCAGCTTGATTTGCTCCGGCGATTCCTCGCCGGAAACGTACAAAACCTTGCCGTATTTTTTTGCGATTCCTGAGAGGGCCTGCAAAAGCAGCGTCGATTTTCCGATGCCGGGATCGCCGCCGATAAGCACTACGGAGCCCGAAACTACGCCTCCGCCCAGGACTCTGTCGAGTTCCCTTATGCATGTCGATGAACGCTGTCCCTGCTGCTGAGTAACGGAACTGAGAGGCTGCGGCTCGGACTTCCCAAGGTGAGAAACGATTGACGATTGACGGTTGATCGACTCTTTCTTCTCTTCAACAAAACTGTTCCATTCGCTGCAGTCAGGACACTTCCCGAGCCACTTGGGGCTCATATATCCGCAAGATTGACACTGGAAAAAGGTTTTTGTTTTCGACATGTGGAAACCTTCGATATTATAACAGATAGAGCGGAGAGGGGCCTAACCATTCAGCGGAGCGTGGTCATGGTTCGACATCCGTATTGCGTCCGTCAATACTTAAGACGGATGACGGATCGCCATGACATTTGTCATCCTGAGCTTGTCGAAGGATGTGCAGGCACTTTCCCGCCTGACTGAGGCCGCACGACAGAGCGGTGCGTGATTACGCGCAATCGGAATGATTTCCTGAGACTCACAGAGTTCTATTTTCGTGAAGGCCGCCTTCATCACGGCGTTCTGATAATTACCCGTTCCTACCCCCGGCATTCAACCAGCAAATATCGCCCGGGCAATCATGGCTTTGTCGAAGAAAAATCCTCATGCTTTTCAATCCTATGCGTTTCTCTTTCTTTAGAGACAAATTGGATTCGAATCCGCAGGTAAAAATGATGAAGGCTTGATTTGTCGGTCATTGCGCTCAACATATCTCGCGCCGGGATTCTTCCTGTGGTGACCGCTGTCGTTCCCTGGTCATTGCGAGGCCCGAATGCTTTCGGGGCGTGGCAATCTCTCCTGTAGCAGTAACGACGAGATCGCCACGCTTCGCTCGCGATGACACAGCAGTAAGTCATTGCGAGCGCCGCTGCAAGTCGCAGATCAAAGGGTGCGCGGCAATGGAAAGTAATGGCCTGCTCAATTTCCGGCCTTGGCTCGTTTCTTCCTGAACAACGCACCTTTGAGAACTGATATAATTGTGCTGACTGCAAATGATATTCTTGAACTGTTTAAAGATGGCTCTAATGAAGCTCATGACTCTGTATACAGTGCAATTAATTATTACAATTGCTGTACTATATCTTCCCGCATATGCTGACAATTCTGTTGATGCATGCCACAAAATCCCATGTTGACAGGAGGAGGGTTAATCCGAAGCCAGGGCGGTTGGTCTCAGGTGCTTTCCATGAGGACAAAAGGGTACAAAGAGGAGGCGGATGAGCGGATACTGGGCAGCGGAGATTTCGTGCAGGAGATACTCAAGGAAGCGGAAGAAAGAGACCTGAGGCAACTGAAGCTGCGACGGGGCGGGCTGAATATTGCCGAAATAATGAGTCAGGAGTGCAAGAAGAGAAAAATAAGCCCGGAGGAACTGAAACGGGGCAGCAAGCGGCGCAGGGTAAGCGAAGCGCGAACTCTGATCGCCCGCCGGAGCAGTGAAGAGCTTGGACTTTCGGGCGCGGAAATAGCCCGTCACTTGGGAGTGAATACATCAAGCGTCAACCGGGCTATTGCGAGAGGTGCAGACTCGACGGAGAAATGAGAATGCACTCTGAGAACCAACGTCCCCACAATCCTCGTCCCCACAATCCTCTCCCCACAATCCTTTCCCAAAATACTATTACAAATTCATGAAGGAAAAAGGTGCCATATGACAACACGATCGAGCCGACCGGTATTAACCTCTAAGGTTTTGTGCAAGGCTGGCTGCCCGGTTGGCTCGTGGCTGTCGTTAGCAGTCCCCAAAGGAGAGAGTATGCGATCCTTGGTTTGGCTAAGATGCTTTATGGCATTAATCACCTTATCCCTTTGCTCATGTGCTGGTACTATAAAATCTCAGGTGAACAAGGCTATCAATCAAAATGGTGGTCAGAACGTTTACATTGTTGAGAACCAGTCCTCTGACTTCATTCAGAACACGTATAGCCTTGGCGGTCCAATTCCGGTGGTGAA
>JBFLXP010000512.1:0-2156 GCA_040757315.1 Nitrospirota bacterium | reverse complement strand
AATTATCCCCATTACGTTAGCACTGAAGGAGATTCCGAGCAACGATAGTGTGTTTGCGCAATCAATCGTGGGAGCCCTACTGGAAACGGAGGGAGAAGCCGGGCTGCCCACTGTTATCAATCTCTGGGACGATCTCGGAGCCTACGGCTGTATGACGGCAGAACGGGTGCAGGTGGTGAAGGCGTTTGACTTGCTCAGAAAACATCTGACTGCACTTCATCTCCACGACACCGATGAGAACCTAATCCTGACAGCCTTTTGCCAAGAGTTTGAAAGGCGTGTCGGTCAGCAACGCAAGGGCCGCGCAGGCCGAAGCGTGGAAAGCGTTACGGCGTTGATTCTGGACCACTTCCGCCTAGGTCCTGCAAGCGAAATGCCTGAGCATTTTACTACAGGGCTTGAGATAGACCGCTGGGTACGCGATAGAGATGGATGGTACATCGGCATTTCCTGTAAGAGGACACTGAGAGAGCGATGGAAGCAGGCGTACACCACGGATATTGACCTGCTCAATAGGCATAAGATCAAAGCTCTTTGGCATGTCCTGACGTTCGATCGAGACCTATCTGATGACAAGCTCACAGAGATGGGAAGTCATCGGGCCATCTTCTATCTCCCAGACGACAGTCCCCGCTATCGTTTTGCGCGCGACCACCCCGGTATGAAAGACTACGTCCGCCCCATGAGCCACTTTGTTGCCGACCTGCGCGCAGCCATTGGCAGGTGACTGTTACGCATTTGCGCACTAAGGCAGCAGCGGCGGGTTTCTATTATTCACCTGGGTGGGACAAGAATTACCCCCGGCTGCAGATCCTGACAGTTGCCGAGCTCCTCGCCAGCAAGGGTATCGACATACCGCCTCTCCAGCAGGTAAGCACAACGTTCAAGAAGGCGGCGTTTTATGTAGGGTAGGGCCCTGGCACGGTGCGGCGCCTCCATAGGCGAGCGAGCTGATCCCGGCCGTTTCGGCCCGGCGCATAGGCCGCTCAACCATAGAGCCCCTCCATTGCCAGCGCCTCCCCATCAAACCGGGGGAAAACGGGACGCAACCTGTTTCTTGACATCTATGGAGTAGAGGGTATATGCTTGAGGCACCATGCCAAGGACAGCAAGGGCAGCAGTTGAAGGGGTTCCATATCATGTAACGCAAAGAGGTAACAGGCGAGAGGATATATTCTTTGACGATGAGGATCGTCAGAAGTATTTGGAGTAGCTTCCGGAGTACTCTGGCAAACACGGTTTAAAGATATGGCATATTGCCTGATGACAAACCATATACATTTAATAGCGGTTCCGCAAGAGAGATTCCCTGGAGAGGGTGATGCGTCCATTGCAGCGGAACACGCAGAAGGGACTGCCATGTGGTGGTGATTCTTTTGTTGTCGAGATCGAGAAGAAACTGAAGCGATCCTTGCGCTTCAGGCCGCAGGGTAGGCCAGGAAAGACGTAGGATAAGCTTTTTAAACGGGTTGCGTCCGCATTTTCCCCATTTTCCGGTGTGCCATTGCAAATGCGTTTTAAGGGGGTTTTATGACAAAGACAACAAATGTATTCATGAATGCATATGAACAACCAGGGAACAAACTGACATTCTCATTCCTTTGTCTCATAGAGCATCTAAGTATCGAATCTGTCCGAAAGATTTTATCCACACTAGGGATCCACATTGATCAAGTTGATCCCATTTCGGTAGATCTTGTCTACGGAGGTGGTGAAGCAAATCCAGACGGTAGCATTCAAATCAATCCTGAGTCGATTGTATACCTTGAAAACAAAACTTGGCGACGTAAGCTGGAAATCACCCAAATTGAAAGGCATATCAAGGAGCATCTTTATTCTACAAAAAACGTCCTTCTTGTCATTACAGCAGATAAAAGCGATAAACATAAACTTGTGATTTTAAATGACCCACGTGTTCATTTTATAACTTGGCATGACCTTGTAGATAATTTAGAGAAATTGGCTAAAGAAACTATAGACCCAAAAGATTCTTTTCTCTTGCGGCAATTCGTTGAGTATGCCGAAAAGAGTGGTGAAGTATGGAGGGCCAAAATGATTGACGAAAAACTGATTGATTCAGTTTCACAACACCTTAGACTTAAGAAAGACATTAATCAATTCGAAAATGATGTTTGGCGATTAATGGAAAACCTAAA
>JBFLXP010000511.1:0-2165 GCA_040757315.1 Nitrospirota bacterium | reverse complement strand
AAGCGAAGCGCGTCGGGAATCCTTCTTGAAGAATGATTCCGGACAAGCCGGAATGACAGAAAAACAACACCGGTGGAGTTTGTGGACAGACACCATTTAATTGCTGCGGTATTAATCGGCAAAAAAGACTCAGATAGGGCAGATGCAGTACGCTCGCCCGAAAGCGTTCGGGAGATAAAGCAGCTCCCATACTGTATCTGCCCTATCCTTGATGGAAGTCCATGAATTTGAGAGACGGCAGAAAAGGAGGATAGTCTCTATGAACAAGACGATGCTTTCAATCCTGAAAGTCCTTGAAACGCAGCCCGACACCATAAAGGGGTCGAGAGCCATATCGAGGCAATTGAAGTTGCACGGCGTAGATCTGACCGAGAGGACGGTCAGGTATCATCTCCGGATACTCGATGAAAGGGGCCTGACAAAGGTGTTCGGCAGAGAGGGGAGACTGATTACTCAGAAAGGGAAAGAGGAGATCTCTCATGCGTCGGTCTCTGAAAAGGTGGGATTTGTTATCAGCAAGATCGAGACTCTTTCTTATCTGACGAATCTCGACCTTGACACGCAGCAAGGTGACGTCATCCTGAATATCTCCTTCTTCCCGGAAGAAAAACTGAAGGAAGCTCTGAAAGCCATGAAAACTGTCTTTGCATCGCCCTATGTCATGTCGGACAGAGTCGTAATGAGGAAAGGCGGCGAGAAGATCGGCGGCGTTATCATTCCTCAGGGACAGATAGGGTTCGGCACAGTCTGCAGCGTGACCGTGAACGGTATCTTCCTGAAGGCCGGTATTCCGGTCACCTCGAAATTCGGCGGCGTACTCCAAATAAATGACGAACCTATGCGATTCACTTCGCTGATCAGCTACGAAGGGTCTTCTCTTGATCCTCTCGAGATATTCATCCGGAGCAGGATGACGCGCGTCCTGGATGCGATCCGTAACAGGAGCGGCAAGGTCCTTGCGAGCTTCCGGGAGATCCCTGTTGTGAGCGTGGAAAAGGCGATCAGCCTGAGGGAGCAAATGATAAGCAAGGGCATCGGAGGCATTCTCCTGATCGGAAACCCCAACCAGCCGCTTCTCGAAATGCCCGTCGGCATGGATAAGGCCGGCATGGTGATCGTCGGCGGTCTGAACCCCATCGCTGCGCTCGAGGAATCGGGTATTCAGAACGTAAGCAAGGCGATGTCGACTCTCCACAGTTTTTCCGATCTCGTCTCGTTCGGAGAGATTTTGTAAAAAAAGGTGTATTATTTAAGACTTTGTCCATAAAGTCGTATCCTTGTCATCCTTCGGCCTGACCGGGGGATCCAGAAAGCATTGAAAACCCTGGATTCCCGCCTTCGCGGGAATGACGACTTTTTCGGAAAGCAGCAGTTTATGGACAGACACTATTTAGTCCTGTCTATAGACTTCTAATCGATGTAATTAGTTCTTCCCTGCATTTCCTCCAAAAATGGCTTGACAATTTGCGGTTTCTTTTCGTAAGCTGTCAGTAAGCAATAGGCAACCGGTTACCTATAACCTATGGACACACTATCCCCCAGCATAAGTGGTCTCCATTCTCTTCTCTTCTGGAATAGTGCCAATTCAAGAATCCACAGTTTTTCTCCCAATAAGCGTACATTTTTTCCTCTGAATCCGGTCCATCTCTGCGTGAAGAGCAAAGGAGGTGATAGGGCAAGATCGCCGCTGCTATGAAGTCGAAGCGTCTGAGCAGGACAAGATGAACTCCTTTTGTTGCGGCTTTTTTTTGCCTTCAACAGTTAAAAATACTGTCGTTTCAAAGGGTTCTCGCAAAAAATACTTAATAACAAGGAGGATGAGATGAGTCTCAGCAAACCGAATGCAAGCGCTGCAACCGTTACAACGACGAGGGTAACTCCTTCACCTGTTTCAGGCCTGTGTGTCAACTGTGTCGACGGCTGCCCCGGGTACTGCGAAGTGGGGAGGTCAGCACTCCGGGGTCGGGAGATTATATATCCCCAGCCGTTCGGTAAAGTCATTTCAGGTTCTGAGAAGGACTATCCCGTGGACTATTCGCATTTCAATATCCACGGCACTTGTGTCGGCGCAGTCGGCTGCGAAGCCGATTCCGACAAGGCTACTTTCCCGAATGTGAGTGTAGAAACCGAGATTACCGGCGACGGGACAAAAATCCCGATGAGAG
>JBFLXP010000510.1:0-2167 GCA_040757315.1 Nitrospirota bacterium | reverse complement strand
GGGATCATGGAAAATCGGATCCTTTTGAGGTTCCGGTTGGCAACACCCTGCCATATCGCGATGTCAGGAAGACTCTGATGAATGCTCTCCCGAGTGAAGCTCTGCGACCATTCCGAAAGTGTCTCCCTTGTGAAATCACCGTCTGCAAACGTGAGCAATGAACATGCATCTCCAAATGTCAACAGTTCCATTTGATTCTTCAGAGAACATGTGGAAAGTTCGGAGACATTCCCTAAATATTGAGGTGAAGGAACCGTAAGAGAACCGCTGATTCTGTCGCCGAAAAAGCCCATCATCAGAATCTGCATGTCATGCTCCAAGCACTCTCTCGCAAGTCTTATGAATCCGTGTGAATACATGTGCAGGCCGTCCGTGTAAAGGAAGACATCGCTACGGATATCTTCCATTTCTTGAGTTGTGACACCCTTTACAACATGCGGGTGTTTTTGTATTACGGAGCATAATTTTCTGACAATAACGTCGTTAAAGCTGCCGTCATTCCATACCAGTGGTTCGAACGGGATATCGCTAAATACTAATGAGTTGCAGATTACCCGTGAATCATGCCCTCCTGTCATGCCGAGGGCAATCTTCTGTTTCGCTCTCGCAAATATTCGTCCGGCATGGTCTTCCATCGCGTGACTTATCAGATTGACTGCATCTCTAAGCGCAATACGCTGTGTGCGCTCGGGCGGTTTCCAATAACGAAATGATTCTTTGGAAGGTCCGCAAAAAATATTCATCGTGGAGGGAAGCTGGATTCGTACATCTTTCAGCAAGGTTCTTTCTCCTACAGGGAAACCGATAGTCACAAACTGAAAGGCTGCGTGTTCATCGAGTGATAATTTTCTGAGACCTCTGAATGCAGCAAGGCTTGTTGATACGATCAGCACATCGTTTTCATAAGACCAGTACAATATTTTTGCACCAAGGCGGTCTATGAAGGTTGAGAGTTTTCTATGTTTGAAATCGAATATGAATCCGCAAAAAGAGCCATTCAAGTCTTCAATTGCTTTATAGTCTGAATTCTTGAACCTCTGCAATATCTTTTCCGCCAGTGCTTCGTCCTCGCCGTCCGTCATCTGGTAGGACAAATACGCGTCGTAGAAAACTCCTTCGACAAAGCAGCAATAATTTGGATCCGAGAAGAATGACCATGTGGTCATGGGTAGAGGTCTTTCCGGTTTCAAGAAGCCAAAACCAAGACCGTCGTGGACCATTACATCCTTTGTCTCACCATAGTCACCAACAAACCCCTGCAGGCCCCTCTCGATCATTTCACGCATCGTGGCGTTGTCCTTTTCGGCAAGAATTGCAATCCATCCGGGGAGATGCCGGGATGGCGGCATAAGATGGTATGAATCTTTAAAGCTATTTGTCATGACGTTTTCAGCTCTTTCCATTGCGGTGAAGGGATAAGCTTATGCTGCCATGCTTTGAAATGCGCGTGAAGCCGCCCACGACAGCCCTCTGGCTATGGACAGCGAAGACTTTATCACTCGTTCTTCCTCATCCGGAGAAAGAACCTCATACCTCGAGCACGACGCGAGATTCACAAGGTACGGCCTTGGATCTTGAACTATGCCAAATGGGAGTTCCGTGGGAACAGGAAATCCGGAAATAACTCTGTGTGCTGAGAGATAACGCATGCCAATGGGGGTAACCAGTACATGGGAGCGGATCTTATAAACAAATCTTCCATCGAGCATGAGCGGTTTCACGTATGCCTGGCACATCCCCCTCGAGTCTTCGACGGTGGAATACAGTCGCTCCATAAATCTGGCGGCACCATTGAGCCGGCGGCAACTGTTGAGCAATTCTTGTGCATGAGCAAAAGATTGAGCTTTGAGAAACACTATCCCCTTACCCTCATCCCGCTCGGGCATTTTGTAAACGATGTTGGGAAAGGGCTCATGTTCATCGCTGTTTCCCATGACATTGCCGATTCCCGTGTCAGGCAACAGTATGTCCGGATTCGATGAATATTGCCGATAGTCCCTGAGTACCATATCACTTGCTCTTTTGTTCTGGAACAAATAATCAAGACTGGTACGGTAGAATCTCGTGCGGACAACAAGCGTGTGGTCCTCAGGAATCGGAGGGATGCAAAAGCTATGTCCGTACTTCGATTTCGGCAAATATCCGTCTTCAACCATCGAAAGCTTTA
>JBFLXP010000509.1:0-2173 GCA_040757315.1 Nitrospirota bacterium | reverse complement strand
CCGGAACGCTCAACGGGGGCTACGCCGACAATCTGTTTTACCTACTCTACAGGCTTGAACCGCAGCGTCTCGAAGAATTCGGCTACCACGGCGTTGAGAAATGGCAAAGGAGCTATGGAGTCATTGAAGAGATCCGGAAACTTGAGGATGACGAGCACAGTTACGGCCGGATCAAACGTAACAACGTTATCATCAAAAAGAAGCCGGGTGTCTCGCCGGAGGTCATCGGAAAGTATTTCCTCGACAAGAGCTGCTTTATCAGGCTTGCGGATGTGATTGACGGTCTACCGTCATATGATGAAACGGTCATATCCGTTAAGATGTCGGGAGCGCAAGGAGATGAGTACTCTGTCCTTGAAGATGACCTGAGAGAGGCGGTCAAGAAATACAAGATGAAGGCATCCGGGGCCATGCTTCAGTCCCTTTTGTCTTATCCGGATTCCTGCGTGGTTTATCCTGAATTCATCGAGATCAAGGCGCCGGATAAAGAAACCGGGGCCATGCAGGTAGTCAAACGATTACAGCACCGAAGATCAAGGCCGGCATTCTTCCGAAAGAAGCCGAGCTGGTTGAGATTTGCACAAGAGAGAAAGCCGAGGGAAGAAAGGTACTCGTCTACATTACCTTCACTGGAAGCAGGGATATAAGAGACCGGGTAAAGAAGGTATTGGAAAACACCGGATTCAGTGTCGGGATTCTTCCTGAAACAGTTGAACCCAAAAGACGTGAGGAATGGATAGAGGCAAATGCCCATAAATTCGACATCCTGCTCTCAAATCCTGAACTTGTGAAAGTGGGGCTCGACCTCATTCAATTTCCAACCATTGTCTTTTATCAAGCTGGTTACAATATCTTCACTCTTCGTCAAGCAGCAAGAAGGTCCTGGCGCATTGGTCAGCGGAGACCGGTTCGGGTTTTCTTTATGGTATACAATAACACCATGCAGGAAACTGCGATCTCTCTCATAGCCAAAAAACTTGAAGTCGCGCTTTTGGTGGAAGGCGATCTCCCTGAAGGGCTGGCAGAATATCAGGTCAAGGGAGGCTCTTTGTTGGAAGAAATGTCAAAGGCACTGGTAGAGGGCCGTAAATGCTCCGGTGCTGAAACAGCCTGGGCCAATTTCAGAAAGAAGGAACTGGAAGCCAATCTCGGCATCGGAAAAAAGGAAACTATCTTCACCGAAGGTGGTAAGAAGCAATCCGGTCTTCAGACTGAAAAGACATCGATAACCGACAATACCATCATCAAAGTGTCTGTCGTTGAAGGTAAAAGAAAAAAGGCAGCTACGTTGACAGTTCAGTATGGTGAATTGGACAGCGTGCTGCAAGGGAAGGCCGCGCAGTTTGCATTGTTCTGAAAATACTAATGGGGTGAGATTTTCTTGCCCCATTTTTAATTTTGAATTGAAATAAACGGGAATCTCTCACCAGACTTCAAGGTGAAAATCTTTATAACCCTTCAAAAGTTCAAAATCTGCCTTATTTGAAGTAATGACGGTTGCCCCATAATTTCTTGCTGTCAGTGCTATCAGGACATCAAAATGCAGGTCTCTTAGTTTTTCGGGAGAGAATCCCTTATCTTTATAGATATCAGACAATATTTCACCGGATTCGAGCCAGTTCTTCTCTGTTGGCGTCAGTATAGGATGATTTTTTGAAAGTGTTGCTACAAAATTCTTTCAGTTTCTTTTGTGGCCCCTCTCGATAGCTCAGACAGAACAACAGAAGAATTCCGTATAAGCCCATTCAGGTTCTGAAAATGATCGGCATACTTGTTTGTCCTCAGATGGTCTATGAAGACAGAAGTATCAAATATGATGATCCTACCTGCCATGGGCCTCAAACTTTAATTTACCGCCGTGTTTCGACATTAGTTCCTTGAATTTATTAAGAGCAACGACCTCTTTTAATGCTATATGCACAGCCTCGCTCCTGCTTTTCGCTCCAAGAACTTTAACAGCGTCATCTGCAAGCTTTGTATCAAGCCTTATGGAAGTCATTTTAATTGCTGCCTTCATATGACCAACCTCCTTTGTATATACAAAATTTACAATTATAATATACAATTGTCAACTATGACGTGTTGAAAGAAATTATTCACTCAACCTGAACACGACAGGCACTTCGACAGGATTATCTGTAGACGGAAAAGGCGCTGCCCTTTTCACGATATT
>JBFLXP010000508.1:0-2176 GCA_040757315.1 Nitrospirota bacterium | reverse complement strand
GTTTCCCGGTATGGATCCGGCCGTATCTGTAAGTAACGTCCGCCTTGCAGTGAGGACACCTGATGTCGTATGCCGGGCTTTTCTCTGTTTTTTCTGCCATATCCGTTGCTTTGGCTGAACTTGTGACGTTTACGGTACTGATGGCAACCCCACCTGATTCTCTCCAAGATTCGGCCAGGATACGTCAGCTTCACTCATTTCCTGCAGCTTGGCGCAGTAAACGTAACAGAGTTCATAATATTTACTCATGCAGATATCAAGATTAATATATCTGATATTTCTTATGAGCATAGAAGCCGCCGAACACCTGACACCGTCATCACTTCCGCTAAGATACGGACACATAAGAGAGTTCTTGCACAGATTCATTTTCTATCCTCCATATTCAGGGTATCATGTGATTGTTACAGAAATATTACAGAGAGATGAAGTTTCCGTTACCAAAGCCGCATGAGTCGCATGCCGTATGGACGGTCAATTGAGAAGTGACTGAAAAAGATAGCCGAACAGGCATATCCTTTCTTCATTCCTGCTCATCAGGCCGGGCCCCTCGATTATATACATCTTGCAGTATGCATATTCATGACAATGCTCATTCCTGCAGAGGACACCTGATGTCTCGGATATGTTGACTCGACATTCACAGATTCCTGCCACGAAGTGCATACCGGTTATCTCTTCCTCAGCACTTTGGCAAGGAATATCGGGCAGGCGTCGTAATCATCGGTGCCGCACCAGCGTTCTGTCTGATATGCATCAATCGCCATGGACGACAGGGAAGCCGTGCAGACAGCGTTGCCCTTGTATGGGCAATCCGACTCAGGGTTTGCAACCCTGGAAGAATCTGTCTTAACGTTCAACATTTAAATTCTTTCCTCCTTATTTTCTTTCTTACATGATACAAGGAGGACATTACAGGATTGTGAAGATGAGGTTAAATTATCGGAGAAAAAGATGAGGGACAAAAAATTGCCCCTCATCCGGCATGTATTATTTCAAGACCTCTTTCATCACATGGAAGAGATAAGTATTGTCAACAGCTTTACCGAGGCATTGGCTGCCCGAGCCTTGGCTCCAGATGATGGTATCACCGGCTGTGTGGTCGGCGCTTGTCCATCCTGCTTCCACGATGTCTCCTGCCGCTGAAAGTGTACCGTTAGGGCCGTTCACCGCGAAACCACCGCAGTCGTGATCAGCGACGATTATTACCAGGGTATTGTCTTTGCGGAAAGGTTTCTCGTTTATCCAGTCCAAAACAACCTTGACCGACTCATCAAATGCAAGTGTTTCACCGATCTGATAGGTGATATCGTTAGCGTGGTTTGCCCAGTCGATCTGGGAGCCTTCGACCATGAGGAAAAAGCCGTTTCTGTCTTCTTCCAGAATATCGAGAGCGGCCGCGGTCATCTCGGGAAGTGTGGGCTCTTCCGCCCCCCAGTTGTAGAGGACAGGATCGACCCTGTACGTTTCAGGAGTCTTGCCGGCAGAAGTGAAAAGACCGAGGATTTTCTTTTTGCCTGATGCCAGGGCGGCTTCCATTTCCGATTTTGTGTCGACGTGCTCATACCCCAGGCTGACTGCGGAAGACACGACGGCATTCTTATCCTGTCCCGCATACTGCTCACAGTTCTTACCGCTTTTATTAGGACCTATTCCACCACCGAGAAGAACGGCGACACCGGCGACTTCGATATACTGACGGGCAATTTCGGTTTCACAGTCCCTATGGTGAACATGTGCCGCCCAGGCGGCGGGAGTTGCATGAGTGATAGTAGACGTAGCAACGAGTCCTGTGGCTTTTCCCATTTTCTGTGCAAGTTCGAGAATTGTCACGGGAGATCCGTTTGTATCGCAGACCTTGTCACCGTTGTTATCGTGGCAGGAAATTTCGTTGTTGTTGAATTTCTCGCCGCATGCCCATGCGGCTGCCGCCGCCGCAGAATCGGTTACGGTGCTGTTTCTGGCATGGGTTCTCTGGTAGCCGATCTGAGGAAGCGTCTCCAGATAAAGAGAGTCTCCGTCGGGTCCGCTCTTGAATATACGGGCAGCCGTCGCGTTAGATAGTCCCATTCCGTCGGGAACCATAAATATTATGTTTCTTCCATTATGATGTCCCCCTCTGATTTCATCCCGGGCAAAAGATGCTGCAGGCGCCAACAGGGATAGAATCGTGAAG
>JBFLXP010000507.1:0-2180 GCA_040757315.1 Nitrospirota bacterium | reverse complement strand
GCCTTACACTTCGCAAATTGGCGGGAAACAAATTTTGCATAGAGGAGAAGGAAAATCCGTAAGGCTCTTTTACCTGCCATTTCTATTTGGGGAGGATAAAGCTGTGGCGAATGTGACTGTCCGACCGGTTATCAGTGGGCCCCGGCAAGGACCCTTTTCCTCTTATTCTCGCGGGATACGAGAAGGCATATCTTCTCGTACATATAGGCTATCGCAAGGAAATCCATAAAGCCTATCTTCTTCCCTTCCCGCCTGGTCCTCGGTTTGTAAGGGATGTCGATCTCCTTGATGCGCAGCCCGCTGAGAACGGCCCTTATGGTCAGCTCCGTTTCTATCTCGAAACCTTTGGAAATGATGTTCAGCCCGTGTATTACACCCCTCTTATAACCGCGCTGGCCCGTAAAGACATCGGATAGCTTGACCTTGTACCTCTTTGTCATCATATGGAGAACGAGTTTGTTTGCGAGGTACGGCAAAAAGCCGAGATCGTAAGGCCTGCATACCCTGCAGCCATGGATTATGTCGTTATGCTCAAGCGCCTCGATTATATCGACAATATACCCTGGGTCATATTCCATATCCGCGTCCTGGAACACGATGTAATCCCCCTGCGCTGTCGCGAATCCGACCTTCATCGCGCTTGCCTTGCCCTGCTTCCAGGCCCTCTCCAGCCTGATCCCGCATCCGCGGCCGGGACCATCGATATAAGACCTTACTAACTCGTGGCTGTTGTCAGTTGAGTTGTTGTCCACTACGATGATTTCCTTGTGTATGGGCAGATCGCAGCATTTCTTGAGGGTCGTGAGTATATATTTTGATTCGTTGAAAACGGGGATGATAATTGATGTCAACGGATTATTGCTTGCCATAATATCCGCTCCTGAGCTGCCTGACAATGGCATTCAGCCTTTGATTGTTGGCTTTCCCATTAATCTTCTCCAGTGCGTACTCCAGGGAGACATCCCCATAGACAATATAGCTTTCCACGGGCTTTTGGAGGTTGTTGTCGAGTCCTTCGGACAGCTCCGGGTTCACAGCGGAGACCCCTCTCGCAAAGACGATGGCCGGCACCTGGCCGATCTGGTGGCGTCTGAACAGGAAGGGATCTATCTGGAATTCCGCCGTCCTCTTTACATCTTCCGTAGGGTTTATGATGCTTTTCATGAACTGGACCGTGGGCTTTATTTTGGAACAGGACTCGACGCACCCTCTAAGTATCAGCGCGATATGGGGGTCGCGCAGCCTATCCAGACCGTCTGCATAATTTGCGAGCGTTTTCATTGGTAGGCTCGATGATATGAAGATATAGATCCTTTCGTCATCCGCAAGGTATTTTTTTGTCGAGAAATTCTCCCTCTTCTCCTTCCTGGGTGACGGGCCCTTGTCTACGTAAAAATTGCCGTTGCCATCGGACTTTATTCGGCTTTTCCACCCCTCGACTTCTTTGCCGCGTTTCCGTGAGTTTCCGAAGGCTTTCTCGGCTTCCGTCCATATCTCCGCGCCGTTCTTGTTAGTGATGTCGATCTCCCCGTATTGCTCCGACCTTTGGAACGCGCGGTCGATTTCCTCACCCACACCTGAAAAAGAGGGGCTTGCCGTGACTGCTGCCGCGAGAACAACAGCCACGGCAAGACCGGGGGAGGGAAAGTGAAGGAACTTCTTTTTCAAAGGATACCCTCGATCATTTTTGTGTCGAACCCGACGGTTCGTCTCCCGTCCGGGCCGATGAAAGTGGGCGTTCCATTGATTTCAAGGGACTCTCCAAGGGAAAGGGATTTGCTTACCTTATCCTCCCCTTCCTTGCAGAAAGTCCCGGAATAGTCGCCGTCTATGTATCTTACGTAATCCATCTTCGAGCAGATGGCCTTTATCGCCTTTTCCCTTGCGCCGTCATGCATTGCAAGGGGGAAAAAGACGACTTTTATCTCGACCTTCCTTTTCTCGGCAAGGTCCCGTATCTGGTACTTTGCGAGTTCGCAGAACTGGCATTCGGGATCCGTGAACATGTAAACGTATTTTTCGGCTCCTGATGCCGGCTTATAGCTGAAGGCAACGACTTGATCGACGTCCTGCTTGATATCCGAGAAGCTCTTTGTCTGAGTTTCGGCGATGGACTGCTGAGTTATGTGCTTCTTGTCTTTGAAAAGGTCGCCGGCGATGACATAGTCGCTGAATACGTA
>JBFLXP010000506.1:0-2181 GCA_040757315.1 Nitrospirota bacterium | reverse complement strand
AGCTTTTTTCGTGATTTTTCCTGGTGAGATTTATTTGTCGGTATCTTCGGTATCCGGCGAGACTTCCAGGACAGACTCTATCTCGTAGTCGACATCGTGCTCGGAAAACTCGTAATCACCCGCTTCGTCGAGAGCTTTCTGTTCAGCCCCGAAGTGGGACCGCGCCTTCACTCTGATCTTTCTTGATCCATGGGCAATCCTGAGAACGGCAACCTCGAACTCCCGTTCCTCGGGATACTCCTTGAGCCGTGGCTCGATGAACAGTTTTGAGACAGCTATCGCATGGTCGCAATACTTCTGTTCCATGTAGTCAAGGCAGTCACACTCAAGGAAGATACTCCCTTCCATGTGCCGGACTTCCACTGTATAGATTCCTTCTCCGTCGTCGACCTCGTACTCTTCTTTCGTTGAGGATCTCACATTGCTTATTGAGAAGTCTTCTATTCTTCTTCCCGCCTCCATCCCGGCCAGCTGTTTATAGTCGCGCGCGGCTACAGTATCTGATTTCCTCATCTCTAAGCAGGCTTCGGCCGCGGAAAGGTCAACGGCTCCATGAGCTATGGAGAACGCTCTGGTAATGTCTTTCCCATTGTGAGTGAGAGTCCCGTATACGACGTGGTCGTCTCCCTGCATCTCGAGCCCGGCGCTCACCAGCAGGTACGTGCCGGATTTCTTCAATTTTCCCTTCTCTATGAGCACCTGGATTACATCATTGGCAAAATCTCTGTTATCGTGTAGAGGCTCTCCGGTCTCGGAATGGAATACAAAAATATAAGGAGCATAGAGTTTTTCTCGCACATAGATCGCAATATCTCCGTATTTTGATTTTCCTTCTGCGATTTCTATTAAGCCTTCTCTTTTCAAATTGTCGCCTCCTTTGTGATGATTGGTTTGCTTGATTTGGGCCGCATCTCCGGCATAAGAATGGTTAGTGTGGGACTTCATGTAATGAAAAGGACTGTTTTGCTCGAATCGGATGACTTCTGCTTCTGAATGAGCTTAATGAAAGGAATAAGAAAGGGCGAGAGAAGTAGGCAGGTCTATGAGATCACACAGATTGCTCGGACTTCCATCTTGTTGACGTCTGGTATTTCAGGTATACCCCTTACCGAGAGAACAAGTCTGGTTAAGCTTCCCTCTAAGTTTCCTTTGAGAGATTGATTTCGATCTTTTCGATCATCTCGATCCAGTGACGATAGTTGACGTGGCCGGAATGCTTCTCAACCCATTCGATGAGATCCTCGAGTTCGATATGTCCCTTGCCGCCGAATTTCCTCCGCGCTTTGGATATCGTGGTATTGAGCATCTGGGCGACAAAGGCTATAGGTACTTTATTCATTGCAGCCTCCGAGTGCTTCACCATATTGAGTGAATGACGGTGCGTTGCCTTTGAATCCATCACATTTTGAGAACAGTATCCAGCTTCCACACCGCATCCGCCAGATTGCCCCTTTCCCATCTGCCTACCACCGTCTTGGCCGCAGAGACCAGAATGTCATGTTTAAGGCAGGCGATTTCCAAGGCTGTCCTGATCAATTCCGCTTTATCCTTTGAAGGACAATCCGCGAGACACTCCGTCTCTTTATCGGAGACGTGTCCGTAAACCGCCCAGGCATAAACACCGGGATCATTCTCCCCACACTGTTCAAAGCAGTCGTAGGGTGAATCGCCTCTGTGGACTTTTCTGACAGGGCGGACCTCAAATGCATCGAACCTTCTCTTCATTGATGTCTCACCTTTCTTCAATAATGTATTCAGTTATTAAGCCGCCCTGAGAACCCGCCCTATCGCGACCCTTCTCTTCTTGTAGACCCAGCCCATCCGCTCCCACGTGGCGGGATCGACGGGAAGCGGCCGGACATGCATGGTTTTTAGGTTCACATATGCGCCGTGCACAATGATATATCCTTCCCTGAATCCTTTCCACAGGAGTTCGACAGCGAACTCCGCCACGATGCGATTGATGAAAAGATCCTGCTTTTCGAGAGCGTCCTTGATGCTGCACGAAGGACCCTGTCTCTTCTCCTTGTCCTGTGTTCCGATGTCAGGGTATAAGTCTATGGTGGTGGGCAGGTACCCTATGCAATTGGCCCGCCTCGGCTGCTTGATTACGCCGCCCAGGACTCCGAGGATGCACTGGCCTGTCTCTCTGGCATTGCCCATATCCAGGAAATACAAAGG
>JBFLXP010000505.1:0-2184 GCA_040757315.1 Nitrospirota bacterium | reverse complement strand
TCGAATGAGAAGGAGAAGGGACTGACAGTAGGTCAGATGGCGGTTCTTCGGGATTTCATCGAAGATGATTTAAAAGAAACGTAAGTCTTCCGTGGGTTATTAGGGTAGGAAATCAAAAATGGCGCATACTGACGATACGCCCCGTTGGGCTGCGGAATTGGGGGAAAGGTTGGGGGCGTTGGCTGATCGGACCGGAAATATTCATGAGGATGTTCGAGAAATCCGGAAAGATCAGAAAGAATTATCTAATAGAGTCACCCGAATTGAAACAAAGTTGGAAAACGGGGAAGTCTGTGGGGAGGAGACAGTAAATAGACGCTTCGATGCCTTGGATGCGAAGTTGGATATAAATAGGGAGGATGTAACAAAACTCAAACTTCGACTCGCTTACGTAGCGGGATGGGCTGGAGGTGCCGTGGCGATATTTGGATTAATCATTGCGGCTCTCAAAACACTCGGGGTTCTTCCGTGAAGGAGGCAGTAATGCGTAAAGTGTTCTGTTTACTTTTTGTAGTTTTCTTGGGATGTCATAACTATAAAGTCCGTTCCGCATTGAATGAGGCTAACATTCGAGGAGCAAAAGTTCTTGTGATGACTTATCAGCACGTCTATAAATTCATCGGAACGGAAGATGGAACCTATGTTCTATGCAAGGACCTGCTCGAAAAACATGAAAAGGAAATTCGGGAAGGAACTTATTCGGAGGGGATGCTTCGGCGTGATTGTGCAGACACCGTGCGCATTTGGGAAATTAGGTTTGATAAAATTCTAACAGCAGTCGCATTGAATTTGGAGGTTGCTGAGGACCTCCTGGCTACTTGGAAGTCTGCCGACGAGGAAAAATACATTGCCGTCATCGGAAACCTTGTTATGGCTTTCAAGAATCTGCTTGATTTTCTAAAAGTGAGTGGCGTAAATCTGCCCGATCAGCTAGAATCATACATGGCGGATTTGACCCTGCTGGAGAATACTATAATATGCAAACATGATAAGCTGGCTTGCAAGGAGTGAACAATGTGGGAAGCAATCAAAATCGCACTTCAACTGGCTGCTGAAATCATTGGGGTTATCAAGGAACGAGGAATTAAAGACGCTGGACAGGTTAAACTCTGCGATCTTCCTGGATGGCAAGCCTGGTCACAAAAGCCGATGTCGTCAAATATGGCCAAGCTTTTGCGTGAATTCCGCAAGATAGGGGGAAAAGGATGAAATTTTTTTGCGAAATCTGTCATCAAGAAATAGAAATGATGGATGAAGTAGATAAAATGTTATCTAGGATAATGCGTAAGACTGGTTGGACGAAGATTAAATGTCCTAAGTGCTGGGATAAGGAGACAATAAACAAAATTCTAATAAAAGGAGATCACGATGGAGTATATCAAGACTATAATTGAGCACGTTTTGCCAATTGTTATCAGTATCGTCACCCCTGTTCTTGTATATCTTCTTCTACGGGGGATACGATATCTAGAAGCAAAACTTGTGGTCGATGTGAGTGAAGGAACAGAAGTTGCTTTGAAGGAAGTTCTTTTGCGCGCCATAGCGTTTGCAGAAGAACAAGGAATGAAGGCCATTAAAAGTGGCGGAAAAATGGAAAGCGCCAAAAAGTTGGATGCCGCTCTTGAGTTTGCAGTGGGGGAGATAAAGCGGATGGGATTGGCGGAAATGACGGCAGGCGAATTGACGCGGCTAATTGAGGCGATGCTGAATCGACAAAGGTGAATATTGAAGCTTTCAGGATGGGCAAGGATGCTTATTTCACGGCCCGCAAAACAGGAACACCGATGCCTGATTCCCGTGAAGCCCGCAAGATGGCCGAAGCAGCCTGCCCTTCCGGAAAAAGTATTGAGTGGCGACGGGATTATTTCGACGGATTTTTCAGTATGTGGAGAGCCTTTAGAGAGATGGAGGATTTGATATGAGTTTTCGTTGTAGAGCCTGTGGCGGTGGGTTGCAGATAAGAATCACGGAATTGATCGTGCGGCAAGTTGATTCTGAAACTGGTGAGGTAGGCAGAAAGCTATGGACTGCCCAAACTATGCAGGTAGTCCAATGCGCAAACGATGCTGATCACTTCACGGGTTACATTTACGACAAGGGCGAAGTAAAGCCGTGGACGGAGGAGCTACTGCTTGAGGAAGCGAAGGAGCGGCGGTGACTGTATTTACAGACATCTTCACAGGT
>JBFLXP010000504.1:1243-2185 GCA_040757315.1 Nitrospirota bacterium | reverse complement strand
TCTGCTATGATCGACGGCACAAAGATTATGTCCAAGAGATGTGAAAAGAAATCGGATTTCACGCTGATAGACACAACAGGCCTGATCGCAGGAGAAGCAGGCAGGGCACTCAAGATCGGCAAAATCAGGGCTGTCAGACCTGACTACATCATCGGCGTTGAAAGAGAGGATGAACTCGCACATATTATTGAACTCGTGGAAGGTGTTCGTATTCTCAAGGTGAAAGCACCCAGGGCCGCAAAAATTCGGTCAATGACAGAGCGTGCCTGTTACAGAAAAAAGAAGTTGGAGGCTTATTTTAAGAAATCCGGGACGAAGGAATATGTTCTGTATACGAAAGAGGCAGAGTTCTTATATGACAGAAGACCATTCATTCCCGGTGAGGGTTTGTTCGGAGAAGGCACCATCATCGGCCTGAACAACCATCACGAAGAAACTCTATCTCTGGGTATCCTCAAGGAAATGGCGGAAGATTCAATTACGTTCGAATCGCCGATCCGGTCGATCAAGAAAGTGCACACGGTTATTTTCGGAGATATGACGATGCCCTGAGCTGCCCGCACGCCGCCTGGATATCCTTGCCCCTGCTTTCCCGTATCAGCGCCCTGACATTATGCCTAAGCAGAACCTTCTGAAATTCTATTATGCGGTCATCCGAAGGCCTTTCAAACTCGCTTCCTGGAAAGGGATTGAAGGGTATCAGATTCACTTTGCACCGGATGCCCTTCACGAGATTTGTTAATCTTGCGGCATCTTCGATAGAATCGTTCTTATCCCGGATCACGACATACTCGAAGGTGATTCTCCTTCCGGGCTGGAGAGGATACTTCCTGCAGGCAGCCATCAGCATTTTCAGTGGATATGTTTTCGCGATGGGCATAATCTCATTTCTTACTGCGTCAGTCGTAGCGTTAAGTGAGATCGCAAGATTTATGCTGGGGG
>JBFLXP010000504.1:0-1233 GCA_040757315.1 Nitrospirota bacterium | reverse complement strand
CTTCAGCGGGAGGAGCGACATTTTCGGGATGATTCCCACCGTGGACAAGGTAATTCTCCTTTTCGAGAGTCCCAGAAAGTCTGTAATTCGCCATAGAGCCTCAACAACTTCATCGAAGTTCGCAAGAGGCTCTCCCATTCCCATGAATACGATGTTGGTTATTTTCTTCTCGAAAAATGCTCCCTTCCCCTCTTTACCGATGGGGAGTGAGGGGGAATCACCTTTTTGAGCAGACAGTATCCGGTTGACCATGATGATCTGATCCACGATTTCATGCGCTTTCAGATTTCTGATCAAGCCGCATGCGCCGGTCTTGCAGAACAGGCATCCCGTAGCGCATCCCACCTGGGAAGAAATGCATAGAGTCAGTCGCCTCTCTTCAGGTATCAGGACGCTCTCTATAGTCTCTTCATCTTCAAGAGCAAAGAGGAATTTCTCTGCGCCATCCGATGAGGACAGACGCTTGACGAGTTTGAGATTGCTGATGTATGCGATTTCACCCAACCTGTTGCGCAGGTCTTTTGATAATTCAGTAATGTCATCTATGGAAGCCGCGTTCTTTTGGTACATCCAGTGGATAAGCTGCCCGGCCCGGTACTTAGGGAGCCCGCCATCCACCACAAACCGGAAAAGATCATCTTTCGACAGAGACTTGAGATTAATTTTAATACTGCTATTCAATTAATTAGGCATACAACTTAAAGCTATACTTGATATAAATGCTTTTAACATACTGAAAATGCGGACATCCGTCTTCCCTGACCTTCTCATCTTTCTTTCCTCAGCGATATGATTTTTTCCAGCGTATCCCGATACATCTCGCCTTTCTCCGGGTTAAGTTCCATCGCCTTCAGGGCGAACTCTTCTGCTTCTTCAAGATTCTCTTTCTTGGTGTAATAAAGCCATGCGAGATTGTTATATGCGTCGGCATTATTCGCGTCTTTCTTGATAGACTGCCTGTAGTACTTCTCCGCTTTTTCAAAATCTTTCCTCTCAAAGTAAACATTCCCCATATAGAGAAGCGCAACGGGTAGCTTCTTCGATGCCTTTTCGTATTCTCTCAGAGCATTATCCAATTCACCCTGTTTCTCGTACGCGACGCCGAGATTGATATGCTCCTCCGGGGTCAGGGGGTCGTCAAGAATGACAATACGCGGAAGGGCGCACCCGCTCATGATGATGAAACAGATCATAATGAGCGTAATTTCAGATATAATTGTATTCGCTGTTGTA
>JBFLXP010000503.1:0-2186 GCA_040757315.1 Nitrospirota bacterium | reverse complement strand
GAGTTGTTTTGTATACGCGGTCATTTTTCCTAAAATCTCCAGTTTTCTTCCGAGATCCGAAGATTTGTATTTCGTCACTATGGCGTTGATGACGTCTTCCTTTACGGTGACCACGAAATCCAGCCTTTCCAGAATGCTCCTGATCAACTCCACCCTTCTCAGCCTTCTCTTTAGATCGGCTCCCCCGCCTTTGAAGAAAAACCTGATGTAATTGTCATTTATCGACTCCCCAATGTACGCCTCTACTACCGATAAATGATATCCGAGCCGTATCGAGAAGTTCATGTAATTCTGCGAAATGAAGAGGAAGCTCTTTTCTCCCATTTCCTCAAGTTCGGCTTCCGGCATGGAGGCGGTATGAGCGATCATTCCCATGAATCCCCCGAGTCCGACATGCCGCGGTTCAGGCCATTCCGCCGTCGTCAGACCCTTCAGAAAAGACTTGAAGGGAAGAGAACGGATATGCTCAGGAAGAATTTTGCGATCCTTCGGCATGCTGTCGACGCCTCCACCAAGGTCGATGACGTAAATACGGAGTGGTATACCCGCAAAAAGTCTTGCTGCTTCGACGTCGTCAGGCACCTCCTTCGAGATCGCAAACATTTCCTGCATCGCCTTCTGATGGGCAAACCGCGTTATGTCATGGAAAGTCCGGCAGTATTCAGGCCGGAATTTTTCGTCGTCGGGGTCGATCAAATTCAGTGGTGCAATCCATTTCAGAACGCTCTCAAGCAACCTGAAACCATAGGTATTCCGGAAGGGTCCTTTCTTTTCCTCTGCAAACTCAGCGAGTTCCTTCACGATGCCTTCATAGACAATGTGGTTTGACGCATCAACCGTGATCTCCCGGCCGGCTCCGAGAATCTCGGATGCCCTTTCCGTATCAACAAGCGCGGGCACCCGATATTCTCTGGCCAACGATGCCATATGAACGGTTGCCGCCCCTATATCGGTCACGATTGCGCTTGCCCTGTCCATCACAGTTACATACCGCGCGGATGTATTTCTTGCCACGAGGACTGCATGCTCGGGGAAATTTCTTAAATCGTCGTCAGTCCTGACGAGATACGACTTCCCGAAGCCGACGCCCTTGCATGCCGTGACGCCTTTGTCAATCAGCACCGGATAGCCTTCGATCCGGACGGAAACCGATTTGCTTGATTCTATGTTTTGAACTATTAAAGGCCTCGTCTGGACGACAAGGATTCTGCCTTCCCTGGCCATTACCCACTCTATATCCTGCGGATGATCAAAATGCCGCTCGATAGAAACGGCATGTCGGGCAAGGGTTTTGATCTGTTCATCTTTCAAACAGGGTTTCCCCCTTATTTCGGCAGGCAGTGATACCTCCTCTATTCCTCCCTGCGCTCCGCCGACAAGCATGTGTTGCTGCCCCGGAACAGTTCTTCTTCGTATCTCCAAACCATCTTTCGATACCTCATAAGTCTCGGGAGAGACAGTCCCTTCAACCAGGCTCTTTCCAAGGCCCCGCACAACACTGATTGTGATGGTAGCGGCCCCGGGTTCTCCCGTCTCCGTATATACAACCCCTCCCGCCTCTGCATCGATCATCTCCAGGACACCGACAGGCATAACCATGTCGGATTCCCGGAACCCCCTTGTCCTGTAATAGAATAGAACCGCCGGACTAAAGAGACTCGCGACAACCTCTCTGTACCTCTGAAGTATGAGTTCAGGCGGTACATTCAAGAACGTAGCGTACTGCCCTGCAAAACTCGCGGCGCCGTCTTCCTGAAGGGCGCTGCTTCTTACAGCGACATACACTTTCTTGCCGATTCTTCCGCACAATCCTTGATAAGCCTCCGAGATTTCTTCTTCCAGACCGTCCGGGATATCGGCTTTCACGATCAGGTCTTGAATCTCTTTGCACTGTTCATCGAGCGCCTCGGGCTTTTCGCTCTGCATCTTCGAAACAATACCGGCTATCTTCTCGTGCAGCCGGCTATGGTCCATAAATAACTTGAAAGCAAAAGCGCTGATCGCAAAGCCGTCGGGAGTCGGCACGCCTAAGCGATTTCTCAGTTCTCCGAGATTTGCGTTCTTTCCTCCAACAATGTCCGTCATCTCCTCCGTTATTTCATCCATGGGTATGACCAAAGGGCTCTCGGGAATTTCTCTTCTCTCAGCCATCAAATTTTCTATCTTTGAATTGATGGAATCGAACT
>JBFLXP010000502.1:0-2188 GCA_040757315.1 Nitrospirota bacterium | reverse complement strand
AAGCCAAACCGCCATATTTTATTTGACACAAACAAGGCTGAATCCTAATTGAGTCTAATCCAGGAGCCTGTGTATTTGAGAATATCGGCTCCATATGTAAAATGATGTATCGCTTTAAAATCTCTGCGGAGGCCGGAATCCAGTTGTCTTACTCGTTGTCTTACTCGTTTCTGGACCCCGGTGCCTGCCCCGGACCCGTTCCAGGGTTCACCGGGGTAACGACTTTTTACGAGACTGTCAACCTTGACGGATTCGCAAAAACCCTTTTCTCTCACACGAAGACGCGAAGCTCACGAAGACAGCTATCTGAACATCAATATGTTACTCTTGTGACATCGATGGGTAATGTGCCACACATAGCCCGGTATGTAATGCCTGTTGGCCCTCGGCATAGGATGCCATTCCTTAGAGGGGCATTTCCGTGGTCAAAAAACCCGTTCTAACGGCAAAACCACCCCGTTTCTAATATCTTCATCATCAATTACAGTCGCTTGCCATGGACCCGCAGCCCGGATAGTTATGACAGCTCTTATATCGATTATTCATATGTGGTTGCCTTGTGCTGATTTTTGCCACAGATGCACCCTGGCCGCTATTCTTGTCTTGCTGTAAAATAACCTTGACATATAGTAAAATAAGGTGGACAATGAGCGGCGTTAACAAGACATCGGAGGCAAAGCATGTCTAAGTCCCTTCCACAGCTCAAGATAGTGAATCGTTTGCATGTTCTCCGGGCAGAAAGACGGATGACCCAGGAACAACTCGCGAAAGAAGTGGGGGTAACACGGGCAACCATTGTTGCAATCGAGGGCGGCGGTTACAACCCTTCCCTTGAGTTGGCGTTTCGCATTGCGCGTTATTTTGGAGCAGACATAAACACCATTTTCTCGATTGAGCAGGAGACAAAATGAAGAGACTTGACTCAATGCTATTGAAGGTTCTTTTGTACGGGCTTCCCGCAGTCATTGTTTTTGCGGCCTTTTCTTACGCTTACAGCTTAGGAGTTGTTAACCATGCCAATATCTACCTTAAGTCACTCAACAGTTTCGCAGGGCTCGTCTTTGCACTTTGGATGACGCTTTCCCTTTATTTGAGCGTCCGGTTGATGGTTTCCGGGCCATTTCGTGATCAGGTAATAGCCAGACTTACCTTCATACGGGAGCGTGACGAACGGGAAGCTCTATTAACAGGAAAAGCTACCAGGACAACATTCCTGACCTCGCTTGCTATCCTGATTTTTCTTTTTTGCCTTTCTTGTTTTCAGGTCTCTATCTACAGACTACCGCCGGAAAAGGCCGTTGACGGTAAAACCGGGATCGCTTCATTGGGTCTTGCTTTCAACCTGTTGGAGCGGTCCAAACAAGATGCACAAAGTGAGACAATCGAAATGAAGGACATATTCTCTTACACCGGTCTGCCTGTGTCCAGCACAGCGGTGATTTTGATGTTAATCGTATGGCAGATCATTTCTTACAACTATTCGATGTGGCGATTGACAAAGTGATTACCTGGTAAGGAGCCCAACGGCGGGGATAAGCGGCCCAAACCACGCCGACGACGAACTTGAGGGAACGCCACGAAATGCGCTCGGCGTGGTTTGGGTCTGCCTTAATCCCCTGGTTAGCCGAAAAGATCGAAAACTAGAATTCGTATAGTAACAATGAGCGCTCATTTCGTCGTATTTCTCTTTCTTGTCTTAAATAACCAACCAAGGTTCAGCATTAATACCATGAGTAGGATCATACTGTATGTTGGAACTGGATCAAGGATGAAAAGCATCCATAACCAGAGAATGCTATATAAAATTGCCAGCAATGTGACTTTTAGTTGCCGGTTGACAATTAGCAGCCCAATGGTGCTGATCAGTGACAAACAGATGCCCATGAACCACATGATATCAGAGGTTGAAGAAAACGCCATGCCTGGTCCGGCTTCAGCGCGGGCTTTGATGCCCATTAACATTAGGAATGGGGGACGGTCATAGATAAATAAGTAAGTCAGTTTGCGATTTGATAATTATTTGACTTTGGGATTGCTTCCCCTTTGATGACTGCATATCCTACTCCGGGTTGGCTCATACCCAGTCTTCTAGCCAGCTCTCTTTGCCCATAGCAAAGTTTTCTCACCGCCCAGAAACAAAAAAGAGCTCTCGCGTCGGACTTCACCTTTTCCCTGCTCCTGCAGAAAA
>JBFLXP010000501.1:0-2200 GCA_040757315.1 Nitrospirota bacterium | reverse complement strand
CCACGTCCGGAATATAGTTTTTTCTATTCCTCAGACTCGGTGTTTCCATTCCAAAGACCAAATGTTTGACTTTTTTCCCAGTCAAATATCTGGCCCATTCAGCCCAGTCCTCGCTCACAGAAACTTCCGAGCCGAGCCATTCCAGAATCTTGGAAATCGAAAGTTCCTTCTGCTGCGCGATTACTCTCAACGCATGCTGGCCATAATTTCCACCGAGATGCTCTTTTATTTTCCACTCGGCATTAATCAGGGTTAAGACCAGATCGGGCCTTAACGTTTCCGCAATGATTCGATGATCTTTTAACACGAGATTATACCCTCGCCATTCAATAGAGGCCGGTGTTCTTATGATTACGCTGGTATCTTTCGAGAGATGATCAATCTTTCTGGCGAGAGCGAGATAAGCTTTGTCGCGCATACATTTGAATTGGTACTCATATCCATTGAGGAGATGCCCGATCTGTATAGCTTCTTCATATGCATTCCGGCATTCGGCTCCACACTGCTCGAGTATTTCGCTGAACAAATTGAATGAGACGATTTTCTCGCCAACGTTCTGTCCAAAACCGATGCTCTGATCAATAAATTTGGTCGAGTTAAGACCGACAATAGGGCCTGTGATAATGCTGATCTTCTTGGGCATATTCGCCTCCCAAAGAGGTGCTCGGTGCAAACATTACTTACAAATTCCCCTAAGAAATATTATATTATTTCAGTTTTCTTAGCAAACGACGATAGAAGTTTGAGACAATATATTTAACAGTTATCCTTATCGGTCTATGGTGCGGTCTATGGGGTCAAATCTTCATAGTTGACAAAGATAGCGAACTGTGGTATAAAATCACATGGCCAGACCGCTCCGCATCCAATATCCTGGGGCAGTATATCACGTAACCTGCCGTGGCAACGAACGTAAGGACATCTTCAAAGATGACGCCGACCGAAGGAAGATGCTCCAGATACTTGCAGAATCAATAAAGATTTATTCCGTCAAGATATACAGCTATGTGCTTATGAACAACCATTTTCACCTTCTTCTTGAAACGCCTCTTGGCAACCTTGGGGAATCCATGCGCCACTTCAATATTACCTACACCGGCTACTTTAACCGGAGACACAGGAGAGTGGGTCATCTTTACCAGGGGAGATACAAAAGCATCCTGGTAGAGAAGGTTTCATATTTGACGATCCTTTCGCGGTACATCCATTTGAACCCGGTGAGAACCAGGGTTATGGCAAAGGCACAGCTTCGGGATAAGCTCAGCCTTGTGAGCAGATATCCCTGGAGCAGTCTTCCGGGATATCTCGACAAAAAGAAGAGAGAAACATTCGTCGATTATGCCATGGTTCTTGAAGAATACGGCGGTGAGACGGAGAGAGCGAGGAAGGCATATGCGGAAGTTGTCAGGGCCGACATAGCAAGCGGGATTGAGATAAAAGACAAGATATTCAGCCAAAGCATACTTGGAAGAGATGAATTCATAGAGTGGGTGAAGGAAAAATACATCGGCCGGGATAAAACTCAGGAAATCCCGGCGGCGAAAGAGATACAGCGCTATCGGTCCAAGGCGGCTATACTGAGGGCAATAGAAGGCGAAACCGGCAAGGGGATTGATGAGATAAAGAAACACAAGGGTTTGTATCGTCAGATAGCAATGGAGTTGCTCTATCGGATAGCTGGATTAAAGGGTAGAGAAATCGGTGATATGATGGGGGTTGGATACACTTCAGTGAGTCAGGAGAGGGGGAGATTAAGGGAAAAAGTGGAAAGAGATAACAAATTACGAATGTTGATGGACAGAATTGAGGGGCATCTGTGAACAATGAAGATTTGACCCCTTCTTGTCTTGCTTGTCTTTGCTCAAATCCGGCGAAGCCGTTTTGTTATATCTGATTTTACTGGACACCGTGGCGGGGTATATTTTGAAGCCGGTTTCGCAAAGGGCCTCGGATTAGAAGTCTTCTGGACGTGTAGGGAAGACGACATAAATAATCTTCACTTCGATATTCGCCAGTATAACTGTATAGACTGGGAGCCAGACAAACTACCTGAATTCAGAAATCGTATTGCTACACTGCTGTCCAAAATAATCTGAAATCATTGTCCTGCCCTTTATCTGATAAGGTTTCTTAGACGGATTTTCCCCGATTTTCAAACGAGGTTGTCCCTTTTCTGAGCGCATGCTGTCCAAATCAGATA
>JBFLXP010000500.1:0-2226 GCA_040757315.1 Nitrospirota bacterium | reverse complement strand
CCAAGCCGGGCGACGACAGGATATACCGCATCATTCCGAAGTAAGCTTTATATCAGTGCTGAGTATCTCATTTTCTTAGCCGAAAGCTAATAGCTGGTAGCTGTCAGTTGATGGACTGAATTATTCCTTCTCTTTTTCGATGCAAAAGTAGAAGTCCGAGAGGTCATATTTATTCCATATGTCGCAGAGGCCGCAGTTGCAGCCCGATTTCTGCTTTGGATGACTGCTTTTTCCCCTCGCGCAGAACAGCAGTTCTCCCTTTACTCCGGGATATGTCGGACATACACCGCAGAATTTAGTGCAGATTGTCTCGTTATCATAGTTGTCTTCGACCTTTGACATCCGCTTTTCCCCTTTAATTCGATTCTATCAGAAGGAGACATGCCCCGCAACTGAACTGTTAAATGAATCGATGAAGAACGACCACGCTAACCCGTGAGACTGAAGTGGAACGTAATGAGCATCGGTGTTGAGCGATTTGTTAGCCCTTCTTTGCATTTTGGTATTTCTTGAAGTTCTCTGCCTGTTCAAATATTTCTTTATAAACCTCATCCCTGTCAACCGGAGGATATCCATGCTCGGCAAGAAGAATAATTAGATCAGCCTTCAGTTCCGCCTTGATATCATCTCTTCTGCTCCAGTCTGTATACTTGGCTTTATCATCCACCACTTCCTTAACCTTCTTCGATAGTGGTATCAATTTATCGTCCGGATATTCGAAATCATATTTGTGGGCCAAAGCCTTCAGGATATCGTAAAAAGCCTTCTCCTCGAAATCAATTCCAAGGTCGGCGAAGGACTCCTTTTCTTTTTTGAGTGCCTGATAGAGGTCGATAATCTCATCCGTGAAATCTTCGAGCACATTGCTCACAAGAACATCTTGTTCTTTTCGTTCATTATATTTGTCCACTAATGCTTTAAACATTTTGGAAAAGTCGGCAGCCTTAGCCTTGTTGACCTTCCGAAAATCCTCGATTGCCCGTTTAAGAAGCTGCTGCAGGAGTCTGATCTTGGTGTTCGGCATCTTGATCTTTTCAAGTTTTGCCAGATAGTCATCATCAAACAGATCGACTTCCTTCGTCACGTCTTTTCCGAGCTTGAATATTTCTTCAACGCCGTCGCTCTGCAACGCCTCCCTGATCATTTCCTGAACTTTGGCGTTCATCTGAGCCAAATCCGGCGCGTCACCCTTGGTTAACTTAAATACGATTGATCGCACCGCCATGTAGAAGTGGATATGATCGCGCTCGACTTGCGTGAAAGCGTCGCTCCCGCAACAGATGTCGTAAGCGGCTTTCAGTCGTTTTGCAAGTGCCATAAACCGCTTTTCAATCTTGTCCGTTAATTGCGCAAACTCAGCGGCCATGTTGAGGCAATGGAGTTGTTCCAACGGCTTGCCGGAGAAATAGGGTCTCATGTCGAACCTGTGAAACAGTCGCGCCAGAAGATCGAGGTGGTCTTTTACTACCACAATCGACTGCTGAATTTCCTCGATGCTTGTACGGTCAGCCTTTGAATATTGAGCCAGCGCAAGGTTCATCTGTTTCTTGATGCCGATATAATCAACAACGAGGCCCTTTTCCTTGCTCCCGTACTTTCGATTCACCCGCGAGATGGTCTGGATTAGGTTGTGACGCTGAACAGGCTTGTCAATGTAAAGCGTATCGAGAAATGGCACATCGAAACCCGTAAGCCACATGTCTACCACAATGGCGATCTTGAAATTAGACTTCTCGTTTTTGAATTGCCGATCCAATTCCTTGCGGAAGTCCTTGCTGCCAAGCAGGTCATAAAGTGCCTTGGGATCATCCTGGCCGCGGGTCATCACCATCTTGATACGCTCCATAGGCTTGATCTCCCGCCGGTCTTTATCCGAAAGGACAACTCCGTCTTCGCAGGCTCTTACTTCCGCCCATTCCGGGCGCAGGGCGATGATTTTCTTGTAAAGATCGTAAGCAATTGGGCGGCTGCTGCAAACGAACATGGCTTTGCCTTTGACCGTTGCGCCTTCGCTGACCCGCTTTTCGTAATGCTTCACAAAATCCTCGGCGACCGCTCTGAGACGATCTGGATCGCCAAGTATCGAATTCATCTGCGCATTAGCCTTCTTGCTCTCTTCTATGGCGTATTCACTGGCGCCTTCTTCTGCGCATTGCGCGTAATACGCCTCAATCTCCTGAAGTTTGCTATTGTCGAGAAGCACCTTGGCGGCTCGTCCCTCATAAA
>JBFLXP010000499.1:0-2230 GCA_040757315.1 Nitrospirota bacterium | reverse complement strand
ATCCTATTTTAACCGATTGCAGCCTAATGCCTAATTCATTTAGGATTTTATGCCGCCAGGAATCCATAGTCCGTTATGCCGCTCATTGCGGCTTATACAATAGTTAGGCAGCGAAATTCCAAGCAAATTAAGGTAGAGCAATATGAGTCTGACTACATTTTTGAAAAACAAGGATGTCAAAGAACGATTCCGTCAGCAATTCAATATGCCAAAACTGACAGTAGAAAAAGCTCTTTTGGCACCACCCCTTTCAAACCGATATGGCTTGGTTGGAACCGCATTTGATTACTTGATGCGTTTCTATCTGAAGTGGCTCAATCAAGATGCTGTAACCCGTGAATGGATTGCTGAGCATTCAATCACTAATCTGTTTTCCCCTTTATTGAAAGATGTCGGTATCAACGGTGAAACTGGAGAGATCATATCTTATACGGAAACCGAGCTAACCAGAAAGGCTCATTGGATTATTGAACAAGCAAAAGTTGACTATTCAACCTATCTTTCTTCAGGTCAAATCTCTCAACAACTCCTAGAAAGTGCTCTTCGTCTCGCACAACTAGACCCCATTTTCAGGGTGGGGTTTGTAGATGAAAATTTGGGCACTATTTACAAAGAAGATATTGATGATCTACAACAACTCATTACCATTGTCGAGCCAGAATTGTTCAAAGCAATACACTTGTGCCTTTTGAATCCCACCTTTGGTGAAGCATCTCGCCTTGTGGGAGGTGCAGATGCTGACTTGTTAATTGATGACACAATCATTGATATAAAGACCACGAAGAGTCTCCAATTGAAAAGGGACTATTTTAATCAATTAATCGGCTATTTTGTCTTGCACGAAATTGCGGGCATCGGTGGTATAGAGCCAAAACCAAAAATATCCACATTAGGTATCTACTTTTCTAGGCACGCTTACCTATACACCATTGAATTGCAGGATATTATCGACTCAGAGACATTCCCTGGTTTTGTCAATTGGTTTATTGAAAGGGCAAAACAAGAGTATGCTGTTTGATCGTAACTTACGCAAACGGGACGCTGCCTAACAATGCGTGCACGCGGACGGCTGGATTCTCACCGCCAAATTGGCTTTTTTCGTGGCTTTGGGTTTCGTCCGTTTCGTGGGCGAGTCTCGTCCCTCCAGCCGCCGGTAACGCAAGCCGTTGGGCGAAGCTCCTTCGTATAGACTTTTACACCTTCTCGACCACCTTCTTCCCTTAGAAGGCGGGGGCCTGGAAGAGAAAATCACCCCAGCAGGCATGCCGGGGCGATTTCTTTGATTCTCTCCCAAATCCCACTCGTCACTCGGCGGCGAGGACTCCGCCTGGAGCATTGTTTTGTGAATTATGAACTTCCGAGGCTTTTCGGCTTCGGATATTCAGCGGTGGTTCAAGGCAAGAAATAGGTTGTGTTGTAGTGGCGACTTTAGTCGCTCTTGCGCTGAAAAAAAACGACTAAAGTCGTTACTACGAAGTTTCACCATTTCTCTAGCGCTCTCTACGGCTGGTAGGAACTGGTGAAATTATCGAACACAAACGGGCACATATTAATATAAAAATCAGCCTCGACAGGATCGAAGTATCCTTCCGGCCAGCCCATGCGGGCGTTGCACTCCGGCGTGCCATAATGATCCGTGTTCCCGCCGGGTGAAAAGGAGTGCAGGATCTCATGGATGATGGTGCTGGCCCCGAAGTAGGTCGGCGTGGAGGCGTACAGGTCGTTGACCGCATTCGAGCACATGGAATAACCGTTATGTTCCACGCAGGCCGTCCCCGGCTGGTTGCGGCATTCCCCGTCAACGGAGACGGTGCTTTGAACGGTATCCGAATCGCCATATCCACAGGCGGCGAATTTATGGCTGTAGTGGACGATGCCTATATAAAGGTCGGTATTTCCAACGACCGGCGAGTTGAATGGATTACGGAAACCGGCAGGGCCGGGAAGGGTGAAGGCATACCCGCCATATAATTTGGCCTGTCCATTGTCGCCAAAGGAGAAGATGACGATCCCGTCCGGGAGGTCGGAGGTATGCGAGGAAATATACCGGTTGGCAATATCATCCATCGTCCCGCCGGCGCTGTCCTCCACGAAATCAACCATGTACACGCCAAACGGAGTCAGGTTGAAGAAGATGTTGTTCGCGTCCGTCACCAGACTTTGAGCCTGGTCGCGCGTCACCGGCTCGGAGGTGGTATCCACAACGGCGGCCACCTCGAAAAAGATGGGA
>JBFLXP010000498.1:0-2232 GCA_040757315.1 Nitrospirota bacterium | reverse complement strand
CCAATGGCGCCCGCGCCGAGGATGGCAATGCGCTCGATTGCGCTCCCGTGATTCATGATCAAACTCCATTTCGGGGGGCTGCAGAATAGAACCGCCCTGTAATAATATCGAACATTTTATTGACAGATTATCATACACATGTTAATATATTTTCATCAAATGGAGGACGTTGATGAGTGTATATACCAAAATAGGGCGCCGGATCAAGGCATTGCGAGAAAAGGTCGGCATGAGCCAGGAAGCGCTGGCGAAGAATATGGCCATATCTCGACCGGCCGTCTCCCAGATCGAATCCGGAGAGCGTAAGATCGCCGCGGACGAGTTGCAAAAGCTTTCCCGGATATTCCACGTTTCGCTTGACGAGATTTTTGACCCGCCAAGAGAGCCGGTAGTCCATCTGCAGAAAAGCAGGGAAGAGAAAACGCCTAGGCCCCAAATGAGAATCAGCGTTCCACAGAAGAACCTCCGGAAGTTCAAGGAGGTTCTCCTGTACATCCTGAACAAAGCGGGCTCAAGGGCGAACATCGGCGAGACGGTGATCTACAAGATCCTCTATTTCATCGACTTTGACTATTACGAGAAATATGAAGAGCAACTGATCGGCGCAACATACCAGAAGAATCGTTACGGCCCCACGCCAATCGAGTTTGCGAAGATCGTCGACCAAATGATGGCCGACGAAGAGATCGAGAAGATGAAGAGCAAGTATTTCGAATACCCGCAGACCAAATACCTTCCGCTCAGGAGGCCGAACCTCACCCAGTTCAAGGCGAATGAGATCGAGGTAATCGACGATGTTCTCAACAGGCTTTCGGACATGAACGCCAGGCAGATCAGCGATTATTCGCATGCCGATGTTCCATGGCTCACCACAGAAGACGGGGAGGTGATCGAGTATGAGTCTGTCTTCTACCGCACGCCTCCGTATTCCGTGCGGTCCTACCCGGAAGAGAACGGATGAGTGTCAAGTTTTACAGTCCTTATGTCGGGAAGCTGTTCAAGCAGATTTCCCATGTCCCGGAATTCGAAAAGGACCTGAAGAAGCTCGTCAAAAGGTTTCCCACTCTTGAAGAGGATCTTCAGACCTTTATCAAGGTAGCTCTCAACGCATTCCATAAGCAGAAAGTCGATAGCAGAGGTATCTTTCCTATTTTCAGCCTCGGCATCTCTTCCCCAAAAGTCTATAAGGCCAGGAAGTTCGCTTGCCGTTCGCTCAAGGGAAGAGGTGTCCAGTCCGGCATCAGGGTCATTTACGCACATTTTGAAGAAGAGGACAGGATAGAGTTTGTCGAGATCTATTACAAGGGCGATAAGGAGAGCGAGGATAGGGAAAGGATCCAAAGGTATTACAGTTGATGGATAACGATCATAGGGTTGATAAGAGGGGAAGAACCTGATATATTCTTTTTGAAGTCTGAGGCAAATCGCTTAGGATGTACTATACTTGAGCCAAGATTTGAACGAACGTGCTCGTGGGTGCATTCGTGAACGCTCAAGAAACCAGACAAGTCTTCGGAAACAAAGGAGGGTCTTAGTGGCCATGCAAATTGAAACTGAGAATATTAGCTCGTATGAGAGAGGGCTGCTCGAAAAAATCCGCGCTCTCCCACCCGGCAAGCTTGCAGACGTGGAGACATTCATCGAGTTTCTGCATTACATGAATGAGGAACGCCGGCTGAGAGATGCTGCCACCAAGTTGTCTGAGGCGGCATTCGCAAAGGTGTGGGACAATCCCGAGGACTCGGATTATGACCGATTATGATTTCGGAGACGTCCTTCTGGTACCGTTTCCTTTCACTGACCACACAACAACGAAAAAGCGTCCGGCAGTGGTAGTCAGTTCCACAACATATAGCAAAGAAAGACCGGACGTAGTTTTGATTGCCATAACCTCCGCGAAAGTCAGCCATGCCTATTTCGGCGACACTCCAGTACAATCATGGAAAGAAGCGGGCTTACTCAAACCGTCGACCATGAAAGCCATCTTTTCAACCTTGGACAAAAGGCTTGTTTACAGGAAACTGGGCAAGCTTGCATCTGGAGACAAAGCCGCTCTTCAAGAAATGCTACTTATCTCACTGGGCGAGGGTTAGCCAAGAATTCGTGACTTATGCGGCGCCAAAGCTCCCTGCTTACAGATCCTCAACTCGACGACCTGCGCGAGGAATTGGAGACCCAGCCCAGCGGAGCTGAATGAGCCTCTGACGGTCCTTCGCCACTCGGATAAACGAA
>JBFLXP010000497.1:0-2238 GCA_040757315.1 Nitrospirota bacterium | reverse complement strand
CAAGCCGGAATGACAAACTAACGACAAAAAAAGACCGCATTTATGACAGACTCTATTAGGGATACGTTCATGGAGATCATACGAGTTCCAACAATCATGCAGGATACCTCGGAGGCACACGTGCTGAGGGGAAGGTCGATCGGCTTTGTCCCGACGATGGGATCTCTCCACGACGGACACCTGAGCCTGGTGAGAAGGGCGCGGGAGGAGAACGATGTGACGATTGTGAGCATCTTCGTCAATCCTATACAGTTCGGCCCGTCCGAAGATTTTAAGAATTACCCCCGGGATATGGAAGGCGACACCGGGAAGCTCTTGAAAGAGCAGGTGGATGTTCTCTTCATCCCGGAAGGTTCTCTCATGTACCCCGAGGGCTTTTCAAGCCATATAGAGGTCGAGGTAATTTCCGACAGACTCTGTGGCGCCTTCAGGCCGGGACATTTCAGGGGTGTTGCAACCGTCGTAGGGAAACTATTTCATATTGTCCGGCCCAAAAGGGCTTATTTCGGTCAGAAGGATTACCAGCAGACTCTGGTGATAAAAAGGATGGCAAGAGATTTCGATATGAACGTCGAGATCGTGGTCTGTCCGACCGTCCGTGAAAAGGACGGGCTTGCCATGAGTTCGCGGAACGCCTACCTCGATCCCGATCAAAGGAAAGCCGCAGCGGTACTCTTCAAATGCCTCTCCGAAGCGTCGGGAGCGATTAATAAATCTGCTATAATAGATGCAAAGATCATTGCGGAGGCGATGCGGGAAGCGCTCAGAAATGAGCCTTCGGTCACCGCGATCCAGTATGCCGGACTCTACGATCCTCTAACCCTCGAAGAGATTACAGAGATAGAGGGTGACGTGCTGCTTGCAGTTGCAGTCAAGATGGGAGACACACGGCTTATCGACAACATGCTCGTAACCATGAGAAAAGAGAGGTAATCTTTAATGCTGCAGAGGGTGCACGTCCAGATACTCGATAATCCCACGGAAGGTGTCCTTTTTGAGGATACGGCGTCCGATGGCGGAGGAACGAATAAGATACTGACGGATGAACTCTCGAAAGAGATGGATTATTTCTATCCGTCGGTCGTTTATGTCGAGTATGTCGATCTGTTCATGGACGGTGAAGAAGAGTTCGACGACATCAAAGAACTCCTCCGCATGGGCGCCCTTAACACCCCGGTGGTTTTGATTAACGGCGTGCTCAAGATTCACGGCGGCATTCCGGCATCGGTGATCAGAAAAGAGGTCGAGAAGCTTCTTTCTTCCGGGCCTGTTCATTAGGGGTACGCTCCGGAATTCCCCGAATCTTCGAAAAAAGGTCACATCATTCTCTTGAATTGTTGCGTCGAGGAGGGCGGATATGCACTACGGTGAAAAAGAAAAGGTGATGATGCTCGGCATAGAGGACAAAATCAAACTGTCCGAGCAGATAATCAAGGATGCTCTTTCAAGATTTGATCACAATAAAATCGCAATTTCCTGGACCGGCGGCAAAGACAGCACTCTTATGGTCTGGTTATTCAGGAATACATGCACGCAGCTTTCGATTCATTTGCCCCGGTGTATGTTTATAGACGAGGGCGATGTATTTGAAGAAATACGCGATCATGTCGGTCACCTGACGGAGTTGTGGAAGCTGGACCTCGCCGTCGTGAAAAACAAAGACGTCATCAGTAAAGCGCAAGGCCTGGGCAATCCGATAAAGGTCGAAGATCTCAACGAGCGGAACAGACAGGAAATCCTTGCGATCGGGTTTGAGGGGCGGGAATTCCCTTTTGATCCCGAGTCCTATGTCGGAAACCATCTCATGAAGACTGTGCCTATGAAGATGTTTATCGAAGAGAACAGGATCGAGGCGCTCGCAACCGCGATACGATGGGACGAACAGGCGGCCCGGAAAGACGAAGACTATGTGAGTCCGAGAAAAAATCCCGATCATAACCGCATTCACCCCATCCTGCATTTCAGGGAGAGAGACGTCTGGCAAGCTATCCATAAATTTCAGATACCCCACTGCTCTCTTTATAACCTTGGATACCGTTCTCTGGGAGCCAAGCATTCCACTCACAAGACTTCCGACATCCCTGCTTGGGAGCAAGATATGGAAAACGCGCCCGAACGAAGCGGACGCGGTCAGGACAAGGAAATGATTATGTCCAAGCTGAGAGATTTAGGGTATATGTAATGGCCTGGCTTCACAAATTGAACCATATCGCTCGCTTGGTGTCGGCGGCTGGGTGG
>JBFLXP010000496.1:0-2251 GCA_040757315.1 Nitrospirota bacterium | reverse complement strand
CGAATTACAACCCGGCAAATCCCGACTCCGACGCGATAGTCAACGAAAACCAGGCAAAAGGCAATGAGAGCTGGTACGCTGAAGAAAGCTGCAATGACGGCGTATCGGCGGCAAGCGCGAAGGGCGCATACTACATGGACTCTGACGCCGACGGTTACGGCGATCCGAATGAGGCAGTGCAGTCCTGCACCCGGCCGCAGGGTTATGTTACCGACAATACGGACTGCGATGACAATGACGCGCTGGAGCATCCGGGACAGACATGGTACAAGGATACGGACGGCGACGGATATTCCGACGGCACAACCAACACATCATCATGCCTGAGGCCTTCTTCAGCCTTCAAATCTGCGTCAAGCCTTACCGCTACCTCCGGCGACTGCAAGGACAATGATAAGGCCGTCAGTCCCGGCGCTACAGAAGGCGCTGCCGGAGACACGACCTGCCGCGACGGGAAAGACAATGACTGTGACGGCTTCCAGGATTTGAAAGACTCAAACTGTATCGCATCGGGCAAGGATTTACTCATAACGTCAGTGAGCAATCTTCCAACTGCAAAAAAACGCGGCAGGGATTTCAGCTTCAATGTGACTGTATTGAACCAGGGAGGGCAGGCGGCGGGCAAGTCGGTAATACGCTATTATCTTTCAAAGAATGCCGTTAAAGGCGACGGCGATGATTTTCCGCTTAGAGGAAGCAATCCTGCGCCAAAACTGAAGTCGGGGAAATTCGCAAGAGGAAACCCCGTAGTCACTGTCCCAAGAACAATCAGCCCGGATTATTATTACCTGATAGCCTGCATAGATGAGGCGAATAAGGTGAGCGAGAGCAACGAGGACAACAACTGCACCGCATCGGCTACAACAATGCAGGTGAAGTAGGGGAGTATGCACCTCAACTGTCGAGGGCTTTTCTTATCGCAGTCAGGAGGGTGTCTGAGGGTACGGGTTTCTGGAAATACATTACCCTGTTTTTTGGGTAATCCTTCTCCTGTATGATTTCATCGGGAAACCCGCTGATGAAGATCGCTTTCATGCCGGAGGAAACCTTTATGATCTCTTCATATGCGTTTCTTCCGTTTTTCCTGGGCATCATCGTGTCAAGCAGGAGCAGGCCTATGTTATCTTTATGTTCAATATACTTCTCAACGGCATCCTGACCGTCTTCGGCCTCAATAACACCGTATCCGTACCGTTTGAGCAGGGTTGCCGTAAAGTCCCTGAGATTTTTATCGTCTTCCGCTATGAGTATTGTCTCTGTGCCGCCCACGGGCTCCTGATGTGTTTCGTGCTCTTTTTTCTGAGCCTGCTCCATCGCTCGTGATTTGCTGAGGGGGAGGTAGATATTGAAAGTCGTTCCCGTGCCGGGCTCGCTGCTCAGATCTATATGTCCGTTATGCTGCTTGATGATGCCGTACACTATAGAAAGCCCGAGGCCTGTTCCCATACCGGACTTTTTGGTAGTGAAGAAAGGGTCGAAAATCTTTTCTTTTGTCGCCTGGTCCATTCCAGTGCCGGTATCGGCAACGCTGATTTCGACGAAATCCGAATCGGGGTGTTGAGCGCCGGAAGAAACACCGGACTCTGTCTTCCGGCTCTGTGCTCCGAGCTCCGGATTTCTGACCCGTTTCGTCCGTATGGTCAGCGTTCCGCCTTCCGGCATCGCGTCCCTCGCATTCTTCGAGAGGTTCATCAGCACGCGTTCGATCTGGATCGGGTCTGCAAATACGGTCAAATCTTCTTTCGAGGGGGTAAAGCTGAGAGCCACGCCCCTGCCGACAATGCCGCCTAAAAACTCCTGCATATTGCCGATAACGGAATTGATGTTTATATTCTCAGGGTAGATTATCTGCTTCCTTGTATATGCGAGAAGATTCCTGATAAGGTGCTCGCCCTTTTCCGAGGAAGACAGGAGGTGCTCCACGCAATGCCCGGCAAAGGGATCGTTCTTTACCGATTTCTGCAGGAGCTCTGCGTAGCCGATTATAGCGTTCAGTATATTATTGAAGTCATGGGCGATACCTCCGGCAAGGGTGCCTACAGCTTCCATCTTCTGCGCCTGCCTCAACTGTTCTTCAAGCTGCTGTTTCTCGGCCTCCCTCATCTTAAGTGACTCGACCATTGTATTGAAGGCATCAGCAAGCTTTCCCATTTCATCATTTTTTCTTACGTGCACTTTATCGACCGCTCTTCCCGATCCCAGGGCCTCCACTTCATTTGTGAGCCTGCGCAGAGGTTTTGTCATGTTCCTG
>JBFLXP010000495.1:0-2251 GCA_040757315.1 Nitrospirota bacterium | reverse complement strand
GTCGAACTGATAGTCCCATGTAGTGGTCGTATAGGATGACCCGCCCCAGCCGGAGAAATAGCCGGGATGGCCCGCGTCACGACAGGTCTGGAACCCAGCATTAACTTTGCACAGGGCATTGGTACAATCCTTAACGTATTGTTCGTTAATGCCTGTTCCAGTTATTTCCCACTTATCTATGGCATATTTGATCATGCCGCCAAGAAATGCGATATCCGTTCCGGAGCGCATCGGGGCAAAGATATCCGCCTTGGCGGATGAACGGGTGTAACGGGGATCGACGCTGATAATTTTTGCCCCCCTATTCTGCTTTGCCTCCATTATCCATTTGAAGGCTACCGGATGGTTCTCGGCACAGTTGCTTCCCATGATGAGTACCACGTCGGCATTCTTCATGTCCACCCAGTGGTTTGTCATTGCTCCTCTTCCAAACGACTCTCCCAGAGCCGCTACAGTTGAGGAGTGTCAATTACGGGCCTGGTGTTCAAGATAGACGACACCGAGCGCCCTCATGAGCTTCGTAATCAGATAGCACGCCTCGTTACCGAGCGCTGCGCCGCCTATTGAGGCAATGCCCTCACAACGGTTAACAGTGATGGGGCCAGGATCGGTTGCTACGAACGTCGCATCTCTTTTGGTCTTAACTAACCCCGCAATCTCAGTATTTGCCTGTGCCCAGGTTATCGGCGTCCACGAAGTGGCGCCGCCTACCCGTTTCAGAGGTTGTGTCAGACGCCCCGGATTCGGTATCCTTGCTCCGGCATCAGTAGCTTTGCACTCCCATGTCACCGAACCATCGGTCTGGGTTGCGCCGACTGTAGTCAACCATATAGGTTCCGTAGCGCCTGAAGTTCCTGCTACGGTACATTCATATTTCCCTCCGTTGTAAGTGGTGGGCAGAACAGTTTGACCAACACGATAGGCGGTGTTTGCTGTCCAGCCGGAATATCCCTTAACTATGGAGCTTAATTGGGCAGAAGCCTGACCTTTGCTGCAGAGCGCGCCCTTGTTGATAGGGCTGTCGGGATTTCCCTGAACATAGGTAACATAGGTGCCGGAATAACCCGCTATCGCTCCGCTGCCAATGATCATGCCGCATCCGACCGAGCAATAACCGCAGACGCTCAGGGCTTCAGTCGTCCAGACCGGCGGATTGGCATCAGCATAGGCTGCAATAGGCTTGAGGTCGAAGACGCCGAACATAAGTGCTGCGCCGGTTACAGCGGAGTACTTCAGAAAATCTCTTCGAGTTATAGCCATTTATTCCCTCCTTTCTTTTCGAAGCTTTTTAACAATCCTGTAAAAGCTTTCTTTTTCATAACTTCTCCGATTCTCATCCTTTCACCTTAATATCCATAGACTTCCGGCAGATCGGTGAGAAGATAATATACCTTTGTTCTGCCGCGCTTTCCGCCGTAGATTTTGGTCAGAGGATGGGTGGCCTTTGCCGCTCTAAGTCTTTTCCGAACTTCACTATTAGCACCGCCGGTGTCAAAAATACTCGTGTAAGAGCCGGTCACTATAGCCCCGTCGGGACATGCAGCTTCGCAGGCGGTCTTGGTGTTGATCAGGGGATTTGAACTTGCAAATCTGTCGTAGCAGAAGTCGCACTTTACATAATAGCCGAGGGCAGGGCTGAATCTCGGAATATTGTACGGGCAGTGATCTGCAAAGGTCATCGGTACCCAGTTGCTGCCGACTTTCTTTTTCCTGGGCCTGAGATTCGCATCCTTACAATTTGAATTGAAGAGTACAAAGCCCTCTGCTGTCTTGTTTACTCCGGTCGGCATCCCCCGTGCGCATTTGGGTTTGAAGCAGTGCCTACACTGGTCCTTGAAGAAGAGCCACTTCATGCCTTCGTACATCCCCGGTCCTTCGGCGGTGGTGGATTCTGTAAACTTGACATACGTAAAATTGTTGCCTGACAAATCGGGCGGGTTCTGGTACGAACCAGTAAAGGTAGTCGTCTCCCCCGCCAGTTGATGCCACTGCTTGCACGCCACCACGCAGGCCTTACAGCCTATGCATCTTGACGTGTCAATTAACATTATTCGCTGGTCCTTCCAAGCCATCAATTCCCTCCTTTCATTAACAAATTAATACGAGTCTCCATTTAGTCAACATTTTATTTTCTTACCTTACCTTGCAGTATGACAATCAAGGCACATCTGCGAACCTGTATTGTCGGATCTCAGGAAGTATACCTGATATTCCCCTTTTCCTGGATAAACTGCAAGATCGTGAACAGAAT
>JBFLXP010000494.1:0-2261 GCA_040757315.1 Nitrospirota bacterium | reverse complement strand
AGGGTCATATTCGATTTTCATTTTACTTCTTCCTTACGAACCTTGCTCCATTTAAACCGCAACATATTACGCAAGAGAAGGAGCGTCTGGAATTGGTAATTTATCCTCTTTTAGCCCTCTCACGTGCATTTCAATAGCCTCTTGCATATTCTTTTTTACTTCTTCACCCGTAGTACCGGTTGCAACAAAACCGGGAAGATCGGGAGAATACGCGGAGTAATTGCTTTCTGTTTTCTCTATAACAATCAGGAAGCGATGCATATTAAATTACCTCCTTTAAATCTATCGGAATTTTACCTTCAACATTATACTTTTCACAAACATTTTTCTATATTTTAAGGGGCAAAAAAATTGGAGCCGGTGGTCGGAGTTGAACCGACGGCCAGCTGATTACGAATCAGCTGCTCTGCCTCTGAGCTACACCGGCATTGGAAACAGTTGTGGCGTAAGGCGAAGAGAAAGAACACCAACAATACCGTATTTGATTCTAATGTATTTCGTGAATCCCTTGCAAGCGGCGCACAAAAAAAAGGCCGGCGGGGAGCCGGCCTTCCTGAGGAGAGGTAGCAGTGCTCAGAAGCTAAGGTTTATCTCGAAATACGGCCAATAGTCGTGCTGGAATTTCGAGCTTCCTAAGACTGAGAAATCTTCACCCGCATCCCTGTCATGTTTGGTGTAAAGGAAATCCAAATAGCCGAGCCTGAAACGCACATTCGGCTTGAAATAGTAATCGTAGTAGATATCCCAGACCTGTGCATTAAACGGATAGAACCCTACAGTGCTTTTCCCCGAGGGATCAAAGAAGAAGTTGCCTGCAGGAGACAGTACGGTCCCTTTTCTTCTGAATCCGCGATAGTTAAAGGGGTTGATCCATGCGTCGCTCCCATCGGCAAACTCAACGGTCAACTGATGGTTGGGATGAATCAGATCTCCCGTGTTGAACCCTGCAAACCATATGCGACCATTAAATTCCTCATCAACATTCTTGGTATCGCCGGTGCCGCCGGGTCTGAAACTTAAATCCTCGATATTGAAATGGCTGTAGTAAAAAGCTCCGTAAAGCTGAAATCCAAAGAGCTGTGTGTCAACATATGCACCGGCCAATGTATACTCCGTATTCACGTCCGGCACGTAGCTCACTTTTGAAGTATTGGGCATATGCCAGTCCTGCAGCGTGAGTCCGTCAATGATGATTTCTGTGTCCTTCCCGATCTTTAGTTGAGCCTGCGCGAGCAAGACGTCGCCGTCTTCCTTCACTCTTTTGTCTTCGGTGTCGACCATTTTGTATTCGTCGTATTTCAGGTAACCGAGGATGATGCCGGTTTTGTCTTTCACTTTGGACTCATAGGTTTTGAGGGTCGGCGCTTTTCCCGGTTCGCTCTGTTTTCCCCATAATCTCGTCGAGGCCCATGGCAAATTCACTTTGTCAACAGGGGTCTCCGGGGCGTCCCATTTGAGCAGCGTTCCGTCAATCTCCGAATCGATAAACAGTCTCGGGAAGAGAGAGCGCGCCTGCCGCTGCGGAGCTCCATCCATGCCCGGGAGACGTCCGATATACCATGTACTGTTGATCCAGGGCAGTTTGAAAGTCATGTATGCCTGCTCAAACCGCGCATTCATGTCGTGGCCGATACTTGATTCAAAGGAATTAGGTTTGTTGAAGGGATCGGTTGCGGAAGTATCATAGGCGCCCCAGCGTTTGTTCATGGTCAGCCGGGCGTAAACATCGAACCAATCCGGCACAACTTCGACGTGAGCGTTCAATCTTATCCGGAGAGGGAAGGAAGTGTCGTCCCGGAATTTGAGGTCCTCATTCGGTTGGCCGATCCCGTAAAAACCTCTGTCAGTGGTTGCATTTTCGTGCACGATACGGAACCGTGCCTCGCCGCCGAGTTCGATACGGTCTTTCAAAGCTTTCTTCTCGACTTTTTCGACTTTCTTCTGGGCTTCTACGATTTTTGTTGAGGTCTCAGTCTGCTTCTTTTCGAGTTCCTCGATCCTCTGTAGAAGTTTCTGAACGTCCTTCTTCAACTGTTCCACTTCAGACTTCGGGTCCGCTGCAAGGACAGACGAAACCAGAAGGGAGAAGAGAAACGCCACAGCCAGCAAGGTACTTCCTGCTCGTTTCATACGTTAACCCTCCTTTTAACGATGAGATTGGAATAATGATTGATTCTTGGAGCTTGCGAGACAGTTTACTTTATCAAATTATTGTCCTCATATGCTTATTAATTCATGTCTTTATAATCTTTTAATCCAAA
>JBFLXP010000493.1:0-2281 GCA_040757315.1 Nitrospirota bacterium | reverse complement strand
TTGGAAACACTTGCATGGGATGAACAATTCTTAGTACGTGTTTCTGTAATCCTGGGGGAACTTGCGTCTCACGACCCTGGCGGTAATTGGGCCAATCGGCCTTCAAATTCTCTTACAACCATTTTCCTTCCATGGCTTCCCCAAACAACAGCAAGAATTGAAAAACGAAAGGTCGCGCTTCAAACCCTTCAGAAGGAAGTTCCAGAAGTGGCTTGGAAGGTACTGCTCAGCCTGTTACCGACTACGCATCAGATGTCCTCGGGTTCTTATAAACCTGTCTGGCGTAAAATCATCCCAGAAGGCTGGATGGAGAAGGTTACCCAGAAAGAATATTGGGATCAGGTATCTTCTTATGCCGACATGGCAGTTGAAATGGCAAGATATGCGATTGGCAGGCTCGAAGAACTGATCAGTCATCTTGACAGTCTACCTCAGCCGTCTTTAGAAAAAGTACTGGAGCACCTATCATCAGAAGATATTTCAACCAAACCAGAAAAAGAACGCCTATACCTGTGGACCGGTTTGATAAAGTTGGCATTCGAACATAAGCGTTTTGCTGATGAGAAATGGGCGCTCAGCCCCGATACGGTCTCCAGAGTTGAGTATGTTGCAGAAAAGCTTGCTCCAAAGAACCCTTTAGTCCTCCACAGTAGATTGTTTAATGATCGCGATTGGGACCTTAATGAAGAAAAAGAAGATTGGCAGGAGCAACAGCAAGAACTTGAAGTGCGCCGCCAACAAGCGATAAAGGAAATTTTGGGTTATGCCGGTATTGATGCGGTGGTTCTATTTGCGACAACAGTTGAGTCACCTTGGAAGGTTGGCATTTCTCTTGGCTTTATCGGCGAAGCTGGAATTGATTCGGTTATACTGCCCAATCTCCTGGAGGCGGAAAGTAAAAATCTTGCGCAATTCGCTAGCGGATATGTTTGGGGACGGCATCAAAGCCAAGGATGGGCATGGGTCGACAAGATAGATACGATTGGCTGGTCTCAATCGCAAATAGCCCAGTTCCTGGCTGATCTGCCGTTTACTGAGGAGACTTGGAAACGGTCTGAAGAGTTACTCGGTCAATTTGAAAAAGAATACTGGTGCAAAGCCAGTGTGAACCCTTACCAGACAGATTGCGAACTTTATAGTGCCATAGACAAATTGATCAAATATGGCAGACCCATTGCGGCTCTCAACTGCTTACATAAAATCCTGCTCAAAAAGCAACCATTGGATAATGCTCGCACCGTACAGGCCCTCCTTTCAGCCGTTTCTTCGACTGAGCCTGCTTATGCAATGGATACATATCACATTGCCAAGATTATCAAAGCCTTACAGGAGGACCCTGCTACTAATCCAGACGACCTTTTCCATGTTGAATGGGCCTATCTTCCGCTTCTGGACAGACACCGTGGTGCTTCACCGAAATTATTGGAGAACCGCTTAGCATCGGACTCAAGCTTTTTCTGTGAAGTAATTCGCTTTATTTATCGTTCAAAGAAGAAGCCAACATCCGATGAAGAGCCTACCGAGCAGCAAAAGGCCATCGCCGCAAACGCATACCGACTGCTTCATGAGTGGCGGACGCCACCCGGCATGCAGGCTGAAGGAAAGTTTTCGGAAGATCATTTCAGGCAGTGGCTCCAATCGGTCAGAGTGGCGTGTACAGAATCCGGACATCTCGAGGTGGCACTTATACACGTTGGAAAAGTCCTCATTCACTGCCCACCAGATACGAAGGGGCTTTGGATTAATTGTGCTGTTGCTGAAGCCCTTAATGGCAAGGATGCAGAGGAAATGCGAAATGGATTTCGCACGGGGATTCTTAACTCTCGTGGGGTGCATTGGGTAGATCCGACTGGAAAGCCGGAACGCGACCTTGCCGCGAAATACAGACAACAAGCCGAAGATGTTGAAAACGCCGGTTATCAACGTCTCGCGGCCACGCTAAAAAGTTTGGCTGAATCTTACGAACGGGATGCAGAACGAATCGTCGCGGAGCATAAAGCGGAGGTCAAAGAATGACTCTCCCTGTTTTGACTGGCACTCAGCATAAGTCTTACCCGCGCTGTTTTTTTGAGGAATCGTTTGATGGCTTAGGTGCAGACTTGAGGCGTGTATCCAGCAAGTCCCGGAGTCCGTCCCCAAAGAAGTTTACGCCCAGAACCACCGCCATAATAGCCAGTCCCGGAAAAGCAGTTAAATGAGGGGCAATGAGCAAAAAAGACCTCCCTTCATTGAGCATGGATCCCCAGCTTGGAGTAGGAGGCTGAACGCCGAGACCCAAAAA
>JBFLXP010000492.1:0-2285 GCA_040757315.1 Nitrospirota bacterium | reverse complement strand
AATTTCGCCATATCAAAGGCTACCGGACAATGGATACTCATTCTCGATGCAGACGAAGTGATTTCGCCGCAGGATTATGAGAAGTTGAGAGAACAGATAACCCCCCCTTCCCCCCCTTTAACAAAGGGGGGGAAGGGGGGGGTTATTGCCTACTCTTTTACCACGAGAAATTACGTTAACCAATCGAACACTATTGATTGGACGGCCAATGACGGATCCTATTCGAATGAAGAGGCAGGCACGGGCTGGTTCCCCGGAGACAAAGTGCGGCTGTTCCCGAATGTCGCCGGCGTAGGATTCGAGTATCCGGTCCACGAACGAATTGAACCTTCTCTGGTGCGTGCGGGAATAGACATACGCAGATGCGACATACCCATTCACCACTACGGCAAGCTCGACGCCAAGAAAACTTCCGAGAGGAGTGAACTCTATTTCGAACTCGGCAAGAAGAGACTCGCAGAACAGGGCGGCAAGGATATCACGGCAATGTATGACCTTGCCGTGCAGGCCTCGGAGATCAACAAATACGAAGAGGCCATCGAGTACTTGCGGAAAGTGGTCTCGGCGAAGCCGGATTTTGCCAGAGCTTATCAGAGCATGGGGAATGCCTATTTCAATCTGCGGAGATATGAGGATGCGATCGCCGCTTACAGAAGGGCAACTGAACTCGATCCTGATCTCAGGGACGCCTTCATGCTGCGCGCAACGTCTGAGATTCATGCGGGAAACGCTGAAGCTGCGATAACTCTCCTCGAGAATTTGTTGACGCGATACCCGTCGTATCTCACTGCCCTGCCGCCGCTGACCGTAGCGCATATTTGTACAGGGCGGAAAGACACGGGCGCCCACCTTCTGAATAATTTGCGTGCCCTGCACGTCAACGTGGCGGAGTATTTCGTCAGCTTCGCACAAGCCCTGATGTACTCAGGGAAGATTCCGTACGCTGTCGCGCTGCTTCTGGCGGCTCAGGAAGAGACCCCGGCCAACGAAGAGATTCCCCGGCTGCTTGAAGAATGCAATAAACGGTGAATGGGTGAATCGGAGTAGCCCGCGAGCACAGTGGCACACGGGAGCCTATTAGAAGTCTCAAAATAGTATTTACAAAAGTCTGTCATGCCCGAGGACTTTAATCGGGCATCCAGAGACTGTGAACTGCTGGATTCCCGCTCAACGGACTACGGGAATGACGGCAAAAAACTTCATCAACTCCGTACCCTGCCCCTGCGCTGCCGCAATATCTCATCGTGCAATTGCATATGTTGCCGAAGAAATGGTGAAATAGAATATACTTCAAAATTCAAGGAGGCAAAAATATGCTACGTCATTTGCAGCGCTTATTTGTGATAGTTCTTGTTTCTTTCCTGGTTCAAACGGTTTATCTTCCTCTCCTTCCGGCCGCGGACAATTCGGCGCTCACGATCGATGATGTCCTGAAGAACGTCGATCCCTCTGCGGTTACTAAAGCGCAGGTGAAAGTGTACTTCAAGGAAGTGAACGGCAGAAAGGTCAAGGGCGAGGGTACGGTAGTGAATGTTTTCCCGGGAACGCGGGACACTCACAGGATTGCCGTGCTTGCGGCAGGAAGCGACCCGGAGAAAGGGTATAACGTAATGCTCTATGTCTCTCAGGAAGCCCGGCCCGACGTCAACAAGAATGACCGGATCGCTTTTGAGGGCGAAATCAGTCGTCTGAGCGCCTACAAAGGCGCCCTGATCGACATTCACGCGGCGACTTTTCAGAAAATGGAAGCGAAATAATAACACGAACGGTGAATGGGTGAATCGGCAATTCCAGTCGTTTCCTGGCTGTCATTGCGAGACCGGCTTTATCGGGCGTGGCAATCTATCCTTTGGCCTGAACAACGAGATCGCCACTCCGCCTTCTGCGGATCGCGATGACAGAATCAACGGTGTCTCGGTGAAGGGGTGAAAGGATGAATCGGAAGGGAAAAAATCGAGGATCAAGGTTCGAGGTTCGAGGCGCGAGGATTGGGGATCTAAAATCGGGTCGTGTACCTTGTCATTCCACGGCTTGACCGGGAAATCCAGTCGCCCTTGCCGTCATTCCCGCAGGCTTCAAGCGGGAATCCATCCTTCGACAAGCTCAGGATGACACGTTGTGACTTATCGAAGTGTCATGGTGAGCCTGTCGAACCATGGGGAATGACGAGGAGTGAGGGAACTGGATCCCCCGGTCAAGCCGGAGGATGACGAAATAAGATTTTATGGACTGATCTTATTTATGGATACTCTTTATGGAGAATGAAAATCTTGAATCCCTGTGCA
>JBFLXP010000491.1:0-2291 GCA_040757315.1 Nitrospirota bacterium | reverse complement strand
TTATTATTTTCAGTTTCATTATCGGTAGGTATAGTTTTCACGGTTTTATGCAACTTATAATTAAGAACATCAGGATGCTCATCAAAAGGAGTTATGTCTCTACGATACAGGATCTCCAGTAACTCTTCTCTGAAGATTTCAAGGTGTTTTATGATTTTTTCTCGTGAGAAAACTTCATCAATTGTAACAGAGTTTACTATTCTTTCAAGACTATCGTATAGCAGCATTAAGTCTATGAATATCGACTTCTGAGATTGAAATATGAATCCATCTCTGTAAAACTTAAGTTCATCATTGATTTTATCAATGGCCTTTTCCTTTACGGCATCATATTCGAGTCTGTTCTGGATGGTCTCTTTGATCGATATCAGCAAATCGCGATTCTCTCTCAGAATTGTGCATACTGGATCATCCGGCTGGGGCGCCTCAGCTACTTCACTATCTATTCTTCCAACAAGATCTTCCGTCTCGGCACACGATGTATCAATACTGGCTTCGGTTCTGTTTATGGTAGCTTTGTCCGACAATGTGTTATTGTTGATCTCTTCGCTCATTCCAACCTCCTCATCATTTTGTTAGAGATGCCCCTGTTGTTAATTGAGTTGCAATATTAATAAAAGTGTTTTCCAGTTCAAAAGTCTCGTTACAGAAATAATAATCTCTTTGTGAGGTAGCGATTGATTTTAGAAATGTTTCGTCAGCTCCACTCACACCAATAGTAATTAGTCTGATACCTTTATCTTTTGCCAGCTTTGCTGAAGTTCCAGCGCTCGAACTGTTGTCAGGTGATCCGTCAGAGAGGAGAACAATGACCCTGTCGTAATCATTTGTCGTCAACATAGCTGAGTGAGCAAGATCAAGAGCTTCTGTCATCGGCGTGCCATTATGGGCACTTAAACCGCTTATTTTATTTTTAACTGAAGTAAAATTTTGGCTCAATTTATGGATAACGCCGCCCGGAAAAGTGATCAATCCAATGCTGCCACTCGCGACTCGGAAGTTTTTAAGAAAACCAATTGCCGCTTTCTTGGCCTCCTCAATCGCAGTGCCAGACATACTGCCAGAGCAGTCAATTAATAATGCAACATCAACGCCTTTTGATCCAGTGAGCTGATTCAGGTCAGGATTCTCAATTGTTCTCATAGGAAGGGCTTTATTGCCGTTCAGATCAACAGCACTCGCCTCCACGATCTGGTTCTGATTGTATTTGTACGTCACCTTGAGTTTTGTCTTGCCTGCGGCTCTCTTCGGTATATCGTATATCTGATAACTCCCCACAATCTCACAGTCCCTCGGATCTTCTGCCTCTCCTTCCAGCACATATAGGTCAAGGGTTTCCTGGTTGTCATATGTAGTCACATAATCGCTCTTCTCCCGGTCGCACGGATAAGGGGTGTTCTTGGGTATGATGATACTGTTGAACAATTCGCCATCCTTCAATACCGCAAGGCCAAAACTGTGTGAAGTAACATTGATATCCTTCATTCCAGATGGCAGTGCCCAGGTCTTCTTCTGCCCAGGCAAAGACCACTTTTCCTTCTTGAGAAGGGCTGCCTTGACCGCTGCCCCTAATGCCACACATTCGTCAGGGTTCAGTGCCTTGCTCGGTTCCTTCCCGAAATACTCCTTGAGCATGTTCACGACCATCGGCATCCGGGTAGAACCCCCGGCCAAAAGGATGACATCTATGTCCTTCTTTTGATATTTGGCTTCTTTCAACACCAGTTCTGTCAGCATCCGGCACTGATCAACCAGCCGCGAGGTTATTTCCTCAAACTTCTGCCTGGTTATCTCTTCCTTCAGTGTCTTGCCTTTGCAACCGTAGATGATGTTAACCTTTGGAAGGGTGCTCAGCGATACTTTCGCTGAAAGGGCCTTTTCCTTCAGTGTCTGATAATCGGTCTCGTCATCATAGGGATTGATTCGATGGGTCTTTTCAAACTTTCCGGCAATATACTGTATGAGTGCTTCATCCCAATCCTTGCCCCCAAGCTGATGGTCACCATTAGTCGCCTTGACCTCTATCTTCTCCCCGGTGATCTCAATAACAGTCACATCAAATGTCCCCCCGCCAAGATCGAAGACCAGTACACGCTGGTCCTTGCCCAACATATGAAGGCCATATGAGTATGCTGCTGCCGTGGGTTCATTTATAACCTGAACCACATTAAGTCCAGCCATCTCCCCGGCATCTATCGTCGCTCTTCTCTGAGGGTCCCCAAAATAGGCTGGCACTGTTATGACTACATCGTTGATGGAAGTCCCCAGCTTCTCCTCGGCGTCTTTTTTCA
>JBFLXP010000490.1:0-2292 GCA_040757315.1 Nitrospirota bacterium | reverse complement strand
AGAGAGGGGCCGGAAGGTCCTGTCTGACAAGCCAAAGAAGATAAACGTCAAATTCCTCAAGAAGTTCCCCGAGTTCCTCGAATTCCAGAAATCCAAGAAAACAGACGACGACAGCCAAACACCTCCGCTACAGTCAACCACAACGCCGGAGGAATCCCTGGAAGCCGCGTTCCAGGAGCTCAAGGAGACCCTTGCCTCAGACCTGTTGCAGACGATCAAGGGATGCCCTCCAGACTTTTTCGAGCGCCTCGTCGTGGACGTGCTGATAAAGATCGGCTACGGAGGCTCCCGCAAAGAGGCTGGCCAGGCGTTGGGGAAGACCGGCGACGGTGGCATTGACGGCATCATCAAGGAAGACAAATTAGGTCTCGATATCATCTTCATCCAAGCCAAAAGATGGGAAAACACCGTCGGCAGGCCGGAGATACAGAAATTCGCCGGCGCCCTGCAGGGCCAGAGGGCACGAAAAGGGATATTCATAACGACGTCAAACTTCAGCAAGGATGCCCTTGATTACGTGGGGAACATCGACAGCAAGATCATCCTGATAGATGGACAGCGGCTCGCCGAGCTGATGATAGAAAATAATGTGGGAGTGTCGCCAGTCTCGACCTTTGAGGTCAAGAGGATAGATTCGGATTATTTCACTGAATGATCTGAGCCAATGGGGTCCTGCCAAAATATTCACATACACCAGAGGACTCGAAATGAACTCCGCTAAAACCCAAACTCTTGAGGGGAAATATAACGATGCTTGAGATACCACTGGGTCTTAGGACTGCATTAGAGTCTGGAGATTGTGTCCTTTTCATTGGCGCCGGGATCGGAAGGCACCTTTTCGACGAATCAGGGAACCCAACTCCTGACGGCCCATCTCTGGCGAAAGAACTCGCTGATTACTTTGAGATTGAAACTGGCGGTCCCTATGACTTGGCAAAAATCTCGAGAGTCGTGGAAATAAGAAAGGGGCGACGTGAGTTGATCGCCTTCCTGCACAAAAGGCTGGCAAACCTTACTCCTGACAAAGACTTCCAGTGGTTGAGCACACTTAGGTGGAAGGCAATCTATACGACAAATTATGACAATGGTATTGAGCGTGCCTACGAACTGGCATCAGACCTTCCTCAAAATCCAGTTACTCTGACTGTTACTTCTGATCTAGTATCGTACAACCCTCATTTCGAGGTTCCAGTCTATCACCTCCACGGAGCCTTATTTTCTGCTTTTGAGCCAAACATTGTTATTACTGAGGACGATTATGCACGGTTTAAAGAACGGAGAAGAATGCTCTTTGAGCTCCTTAAGAATGACTTTGCTACCTCGCCAGTCCTTTATATCGGTTACTCAAACCGCGATCCAAACTGGAATATGGTCCTTGCAGAGATAAGCTCCGAATTCTATCCATCAAAGCTTCCGCGATCATACCGGATATCCCCAGATACAGAACCACTTGATATTGAGATACTGCGTGAGAAAAACATAGAGACACTTAGCGCGTCATACGGGGAGTTTCGTGAGGCTGCCTCCGTTATGCTCTCGGAGCAAAAGATAGATTCAAGTATTCTGCGAAGAATCGAACAACAAGTGCCTGTCGAGCTAATGCCTGCTTTTTCAAAAAGCCCCGCAGCACTTGTTAGACTTCTTACCTCTTGGACTTACGTGAACCTAGCCCCCTTTCATGAGGATCCAAACGTCTATAGTTTTCTTAGAGGAAATGAGGCGAACTGGGCCTTAATAGAGGGTAAACACTATTTTCAGAGAGACATTGAAGAAGAAGTTTATGAGGATTTGTTAGACTATGCCACAAGCACGACTGAGATACCCCGTATGAGAATCGTCCTTGGCCCGGCCGGGTACGGGGTCACGACCCTGTTAAAGATCTTAGCAGTAAAGTTGGTCAAAGAAAAGGCAGGGCCGGTATTTATGCTCAAAACAGGAAGAGACTTTTCAGAAGGGGACATTGAATTCGCGGTTTCGCTATTTCCAAATACACGGCCATTCTTCATAATTAATAATGCATCTGACCATGTTTCACGAATAACTAATATCTTTCACCAACTTAAGGAGGCACATAAGAATTCGCTGTTCCTCCTCGGAGAAAAACTAAATGAATGGCGACAAGCTCACGGCAGGCTTAACCCAAAAGAATATCTACTAGAATCTCTGAGTGATCCTGAAATTAACCGTCTAATAGACTGCCTCGACCAACACTCTGAGCTTGGTGTCTTAGAACCACTGAGCAGGGAACTTCAAGTTGCAGCTATCCAGCAAAAGCATGGTAAAGAACTTTTG
>JBFLXP010000489.1:0-2309 GCA_040757315.1 Nitrospirota bacterium | reverse complement strand
GGACTGATTTCCCTCCGACATAGGCTTTACCCTTAACGATAGTGGTAGGCCATGAAAATACTTGCTCCAACACAAATGAATGTTCAGTAAGCGACTTCTGCCAAAATTCTTCGTCAGCACATGAAGCGCATTCGCTCCATACTTTCAGCGGCGCTTTCAGACTTTGCAGGCCAACTGCAACGTTCAGTTTACGCAACGCGTCCGGCCCGAGTTCCAGAAGTCTCTCGACCAATGGCGAAGGCTCTTCTAAATCTATGGCCCATGAGAGCAGCTTAGCCAACAGGGATGATCCAACCGTCTTATTGGCACAAAGAAATTCCGCTACTTGAGGCCCCGTAAGTTTAGCGAGTTGTTCGAGTTGAGGAGTGGCTCGAATAAACTTTGTCTGTCCCTGAGGCACCCCAGTTTCATCGTGCAATTGATACAGAGAAGATAACTCGCTGAAGAGTTTCAGCAATTCAGAAGATTTGATTTCAAGCTTGTATCCCTCGCCACCCTTCAGCGACGACATAGGAATTGTCTCGAGATCCTCCCATTCAGCGCTTGATTTCTTTCTTTGAAATAGAAATGCACCCTTAACGCCAGCGTCTGCATCATGCGGATTGTCTATCAACCGTGGCCGGGACACAAGACGTGTCGTAGAAGTCTCCCGCAGAATGATATCAGAACACTCTGCCGATGCTCGTGACGTTGATTTAACGGTGATTTCGTCCATCTTAGTGCCAATTCATAATGTTATTTCATATACTTCTTCTTAATCCCGCCCTTCTCCATCCTCTTCTCAACAACCTCCGGCGATACCAGAAAAGCCTTCGCCACATGCTCGGTGATCAAATTCCACGCTACGCTGCTCAAGGGACACCGCACCTATTCATTGTTGCCTTCTCCTTTCAGGCCGGCGGCCAGAGATTTTCCCTGATCAATCTCTTCTCTATTACCTGGTCGGATACACCAAAATGCTTCGCAATGCCATGAGCTATGAATTGCCGCGTTGAGTCGCCGGAGGAATCCCATGCATCAAAGCCGGAACTTCTTGCCAACGCGACAGCATCATTCAACTTCTCTATGAGTTCTTCTCTCGGCACGAGAAGTCGCCCGGCAAATTCGTACGCATGTTGTTCAATCCAATAATATTGCTCCTCCGGTATCTGTTGGAAGAATGCTATCCATTCGGCAAGCGAGGAGCATTGAATCTTCGAAAAAGTATCCTGATGAAGAACAAGATGGCCGATCTCGTGCGCTATCGAAAATCTCAGCCTTTTTTGTGCCCGATCATTCAGGAAGTCGTTCTGATCCACTGCGATTGTTTTTAGGTCACCAAGTAACAGGGCATCCACATCACCGGCCTCTCTCAAATTGAAGATCGTGCGTATTTCGATGCCCAGTTCGAACTCAACTATCTCAAAAATATCAACCGGGATTGTATTTAGTGGCCAATATCGGTTGCGAAAATCGGCTACCGCTCTTCTTATGTCCTCAATCGTTATAAACGGAGCCTTAAATTCCCTTGGGTCAATCATTATGGGGCTAACTCTTCCTTATCTTGTCCACCAGTTTGGTCATCTCTTCCTCTGTCGGCTTCTGACCTCGTAATGTCCTGAAAAACGCGGGGAGCATTCTTACGACTTCATGATCAGACATCAGGTCTTTGGGGATTATTCCCCGGTCTGCGGCGGCAAGGTCGAAAAAGGTATACCAGTCATCGCTACCTGACTTGATGCCGAGAGCTTTCGCATACCGTTCGAGTATTTCAGTATCCTGCGGCGGCGGCATTGCCCCGCGTTCAAGACGGCTGATATTCGCCGGATCAGCCGACGCTTTGATGCAAAATTCTCTTAGCGTAATTCTCTTTTTCTTCCGGAGGCTTTTGAAAAAATCCCCAAAGGACTTATACTCGCCAGCCATATCTGCAATCCTCCTCTCTATGATTTGTACTCTTAGTACAATTATTACAAATTAATTGGACCATGTCAAGCCCTATCGGGAATAAGCAGTCTGGACGGTCCTCCCCCATTCTACGGTTTCCTTTGAATTTTTTTGCTATAATACAGCAGTTTTTGGGAAGACAGGAGGGAAAATGAAGGCTTTAATCTTAAGCGGAGGGAAAGGGACCCGCCTGAGGCCCCTCACCTATACCACCGCAAAACAGCTCGTCCCTGTGGCAAACAAACCGATCCTCGGCTACGTCATTGACCACATAAAAGATGCCGGGATAAAGGACCTGGGGGTGATCATATCCCCTGATACCGGAGACGAGGTAAAGAAATATATTGACGGTGGCAGGAGATGGGGGATACGGGTGACCTTCA
>JBFLXP010000488.1:0-2316 GCA_040757315.1 Nitrospirota bacterium | reverse complement strand
TCGACGTGCTTTCTTTCTGCCAGGCCCTCCCGGAAAAATAATCTGGATGCCGTATCAGCCGGTCAGTCCTGCTTCAATCTACTCGTCTTTTTCGACGACCCGGGCGACACCAACTACCTTGTCATCTCCGGAGAGGTTGATCAGCCTCACCCCCTGGGTGTTTCTGCCTATGACTGATATGCTCGATGCCTTTGTCCGTATGAGCTTGCCTTTGCTTGCGATTATTATTATCTCGTCGTCGTCCGCGACCTGCAGCACCCCGACGACCTTGCCGTTCTTCGGGGTTATTTTCAATGTAAAGATCCCTTTGCCGCCTCTTCCCTGTATCCTGTATTCTTCCGCCCTTGTCCTCTTGCCGTAACCTTTCTCTGTAACGGCAAGGAGCGTGGTGTCCCTGTCGAGGATGTCGACAGAAACGACCTCGTCGTCCTCCCTGAGCCTGATGCCCCTCACGCCATGCGACACACGCCCCACCTCCCGGACGTTTTTTTCATTGAAACGTATCGAGAGCCCGTTCCTGGTGCTAAGGTTGATGTCTTTTTTGCCGTCTGTTATCCGCACACCGATAAGTTCGTCGCCGTAGTCGATTTTTATGGCCGCTATCCCCTTGCTCCTCGGGTTGCTGTATGCCTTAAGGGACGTTTTCTTGACCACGCCCTTTTTTGTCGCCATAAGAAGGTAGAGGTTTTCTTTGAATTCCCTGACCGGGAAAACAGCGGTTATTTTTTCGTTCTGCGAAAGCTTGAGAAGATTGACTATTGCCTTTCCCTTTGCCGCCCTCCCGGTTTCCGGGATTTCATAGACCTTCAGCCAGTGGAGGCGTCCGAGATTCGTGAAAAAAAGCACATGATCGTGAGTAGAAGCAAGAAAGAGGTCTTCTACGAAATCCTCCTCCCGCGTCTCCATGCCGAGCAGCCCCTTCCCGCCCCTCCTCTGGCTCCTGTAGAGATCGAGGGAGTTTCTCTTGATGTATCCCTGATGGGAGATGGCAATGACCATCTCTTCATCCGATATAAGGTCTTCGATGGTGAGGTCTTTTGCGGCCCCCGTTATCTCGGTTCTTCTCCTGTCGCCGAATTTTTTCTTTATTTCGAGCAGGTCATCCCTGATTATGTTGTCCACAAGTGCCGGACTCGCGAGGATAGCCCTCAGCCGCTCTATCTCCTTTATCGTTTCCCTGTAATCGCTTACGATTTTTTCCCTTTCAAGGCCGGTAAGCCTCTGGAGTTTCATGTCAAGGATCGCCTGCGCCTGAACCTTTGTGAGGGGAAAGTCTTTCATAAGTGAAAGGAGCGCCTCCTCAGGAGTCTTTGACCCGCGGATAAGTTTGATTATCCTGTCGAGGTTATCTATGGCGATCTTCAGGCCTTCGAGGATATGGGCCTTCTCTTCCGCCTTTCTGAGTTCATAACGCGTCTTCCTTGTAACCACTTCCCGCCTGTGCGCCAGGAACAGGGAGAGAAGGTTCGCGAGATCGAGGACCTTCGGCTGACCGTTCACTATGGCAAGCATTATCACGCCGAACGTCGTCTCAAGCGGGGTATGCTTATAAAGCTGATTAAGTATTATGTCGGGGATTTCACCCCGCTTTATTTCCATAACGACGCGTATCCCCTGCCTGTCCGATTCGTCCCTCAGGTCTGAAATGCCCTCCACCTTCTTTGCCCTTACGAGCTCCGCGATCTTTTCTATCAGACGGGCCTTGTTTACCTGATACGGCAGTTCCGTGATTACAATGCTCTGGCCCTTTGCATGCTCCTCGATATTGGCCCTGCCCCTTATTTTTATGTGTCCTTTACCCGTTGTGTATGCATCCACTATGCCCTGCCTGCCGTGGATGATGCTGCCGGTGGGGAAATCGGGCCCCTTTATCTTTTTCATGAGTTCCTTGACGCTGACATCGGGTTTCTCCAGCATCAGCAGAAGTCCGTCGATGACTTCGCCGAGGTTGTGCGGAGGTATGTTGGTAGCCATTCCCACAGCGATGCCCGCAGAACCGTTAATGATAAGATTGGGGATCATGGAAGGCAGCACAACCGGCTCCTCGGTGGTTTCATCGAAATTAGCCGTGAAATTGACAGTTTCCTTGTCGATATCGGCCAGTATTTCCTCGGCCAGTCTCGTGAGACGGGCTTCCGTATACCGGTATGCCGCAGGCGGGTCTCCGTCCACTGATCCGAAATTGCCCTGTCCGTCAACAAGCGGATAGCGCATGTTGAAATCCTGCGCAAGTCTCACAAGCGCGTCGTAAACAGCGGAATCCCCGTGCGGATGATATTTCTTTAAAACCTCTCCCACCACGCCGGCGCATTTGGA
>JBFLXP010000487.1:0-2334 GCA_040757315.1 Nitrospirota bacterium | reverse complement strand
CATCCTTTGCATAGCCTTCCATCGACTCCTCAATCCTCCTCGCCTCCTCAGGTCTCTGCAAAAGTGTACTTCTTACTCTCGTTATTCTCATGCCTGTTTCTTCCAGAAGTTCCTTCAAGTTTCCAAAGCTGTAAAATGTCGCTCCTCCGTAAAACGGATGCCCCTCCCCCCTCTTCTTTTCATAAAAATTTCCCCAGGGTGAATCCTTCGGAACTAATCCTATGATGATACTCCCATTCTTTCTCAGCACACGTTTTGCCTCTTTCAGAACTTCAAGCGGTTCCTTGACAAAGCAAAGAGTGACTATGATGAGAACACATCCAAATGTATGGTCCGCGAAAGGCAAGTCTTCCCCGTATGCGCGCACTGTCTTTATCCCTCTTTGTTTCGCCATCTTCAGGGCATTCGGGGAAGGGTCGATTCCGATTACATCAGGGAAGTGCATGGCGAATCTTCCCGTGCCGACTCCGACCTCAAGGATCGGTCCGGGGGCATTCTCTACTATCGGCTTCAGGCACAAAAGCTCGCTCTCATAAAGGGGTCTTCCTTCATCCGAATCGTACCATGCGTCGTACTTCTCTGCCAAAAGATCAAAGATATTCGCAAATCCTTCCAACTTTGCTTACCATCGAAAAGGTCTTACCGAAATTCCCGTACTCGCCATATCATGGTAACAATTACATGAAGGAAACCAGTCTATCTTTCAGGGTTCACTATCAAATATTCATTCTTGCCGAACCGAAACCGCCGACTGTGGCGTCAGACGTCCAGCTCGCCATGAGCCTCATTGTCTTCTATCGTTTTTTCGTCCATTGAAGGAAAGCGGCTCCCGCTACTGATCCAATGCTGCCAAGGGCACTAAAGAGCAGGATCGGCAGCAGGACTTTCATGGATCACCTTTAGGTAGCGCAAAACTGAACGTACTTCCCATTCCCGGAGTGCTCTTGACCCACATTTTCCCTCCATGCGCCTCTATGATCGCTTTTGCTATGGAAAGCCCGAGACCCGAGCCTTCCGAGTCTCTGCTTACACGATAAAACGCATCAAAGACATAAGGGAGATGCTCCTGCAAAATGCCGATGCCTGTATCAAGCACCTGGACCTGCACTTCCAGATTCCAGTCATTCAGTTTCACCGATATCTTCGTGTCATGCGGCGAGTATTTCACTGCATTGTCAAGAAGATTAGCAATAACGCGTTCTATCATTCTTCCGTCGGCGCCGATTACAGGGATCGCACTGTTCGAATATTCAAAAGAGATGTTTATGTTCTTTTTATCAGCCTCTAATTTGGCGATTTCTATTTGATGGACTATTGCATCCTCAATGTTAAAGGCGCTCTTTAACGGTCTGTATTCTGTTGCTTCGAAGCGGGAAAATTCGAGAAAATCGCTTATCAACTCCTCCACTTTCTGCAACTCATCCTTTATTATGTTCAGGTAGCCCGCCTGAGACTGAGTAACAGGTCCTGCTTTCCCTGAGAGCAGTCTCGACAAAAAGCCTCCGGCAGTAATCACGGGATTCTTCATATCATGGGCAAACATGGGAAGGATGTTTTTCCGCTCTCTTTCGAGTTTCTTGATTTCTGTAATGTCCCTGAACAGTTCGATCCCGCCGATGAACTCCTGATTTTCATCAAGAAGGGGCGAGACCGAAGCAATTATCGTAATAAGCTCTTCGTTCTTTTGCTTTATGTTTGTCTCAACTGCTGCAGTCTGCTGTTTTTTCTGAAGCGCGTATCGAAACAGAGGGCAAGCTTCCCTTTCGGACGTACCGTGGAGAATTTCAAGATGAGATTTACCGATCACTTCACTTTTCAGATACCCGGTAATTACTTCTGCCGCCGGATTGAAATCGATAATCATCCCATCTTTGTCAACCAGAGTGAATCCTATCGGAAGATTGTTCTTGACGATCTCATAAATCTGACATCCTTCGACTTTCATGTTTCGTTCGTCTTCTTTCTCATTGACGGAATACGAAATCTCTCTGTCTCTAATGCCCGCACCCTTTGCCGTGTCCGTGACCGGCGCAAGTTTGCTGCGGGGTGAATTCCGCGAGATTCAGGTCTCTCAGCATTTGCACATTTTCTCTCATCGTTCGCGCCTTAGCTGCAAAGACCTTTATGCCCGCCTGCCTTAGTATGTTTAACGCACCCGCCCCAATTCCGCCGACAACCATTATGTCAATTTTCTGATTGTTGAGTTTTCTCAGGGGATCGCACGCGCCGTGCTCGCGTCCCTCCTCACTGTTGACGATCGTCGTAACTCTGTCATTTGCATCGTCAACAACCACAAATGCTGAAGCGGATCCAAAATGTCCATATACCTCGCTC
>JBFLXP010000486.1:0-2335 GCA_040757315.1 Nitrospirota bacterium | reverse complement strand
CGGTGTAAAGCATGAAATATTGGGCAAAGATAACTAAAGACAATCTTCCCGGCATGTCTGTTTTTGAGCACATGGTAAATGTCGGATGTGTGGCTCGCTGTATGGCTGAGGTGGCTCCGGAGTTGTTAAGGCGATTTCAACTTGATTCGGCAACAGTTGGGACTCTGTCCGCACTTCATGATTTAGGGAAAATTTCCCCTGGGTTTCAGCGTAAGTGCGAGGCATGGCTTGAAGAAAGTGGCCTACTGAAGATTGCGCAAAATGGAGTTTGGGATACCGCCATGGAATCAGATCATGGAAAAGCAACCCATGCCGCTGTTCAGAATTATTTCAATGTTAACGGAGTGGACCGGGGGACAGGTAAATTTGTTTCTGCTGTTTTGGGCGGCCACCATGGGAGACTTAGCCCACCGAGCGATCGCGGATTTAGACCACCTAAACCAATTGCTGAAACCCGAAGCGGAATAGCCTGGGATAGAGAGCGGAACAATGCGGCTGATGCGGTACGGTCGGTATTTGGGGGCAATCCGGCAGAGCTTGTGATAGATGATTCGTCCCCTGCCCTTTGGTGGCTTGCAGGCCTTACCTCTGTCGCCGACTGGATAGGTTCCGATGAGCGATATTTCCCCATTGAAGGGGGAATGGGCTTGTCTCAGGCGTCAGATATAGCAAGAAGATGTCTTACTGAGATAGGTTGCGTTCGCCCGCACATTGTCCCTGGACTTTCATTTCACGACTTATTCCACGATGCGCAGAAACCGGATGTCCAATTTACACCCAACAACATGCAAGCATCGGCGATATCCACAATTACTGCCCCAGGTGTTTATGTCATTGAAGCGCCTATGGGTACGGGGAAGACGGAGGCAGCATTGGGTGCGTCATATCAACTTCTCACAGCGGATAAAGTTCATGGCATCTACTTCGCCCTGCCGACACAAGCCACCAGCAACCGTATGCACCTGCGCATGGCGGAATTTGTAAAACGCATAGCTCCGGATGCTGTAGGAAGTCGGATCATACACGGTAATTCCTGGCTTTTGGATAAGGCTGCAATGCTTTCTCCTGCCCCAACTACAAGAGAAGATATGGAAGATGCAAGAAGCGGACGCGATTGGTTCTCATCTGCTAAGCGGGCACTCATTGCCCCCTTTGGAGTCGGAACTATTGACCAAGCATTACTTGGTGTTGTGGCGGCTAAGCACTTCTTTGTCCGGCATTTTGCACTTGCCGGAAAAGTGGTAATTCTCGATGAAGTTCATTCCTATGACCTCTATACTGGCACGCTTATAGACCGTTTGATTGAAACACTGGAAGGTCTCGGCTGCACGGTCATTGTGCTTTCAGCCACACTCTCCGGGAAACGGCGCGGTCAGATAGTTTCAATTTCTGAGGATAATAACATCGCTGCCTCTGAGCAGCCCTATCCGCTCATCACGGGCCGACGAGAGGGCGATATTGTGGAGCCTGTTGCTGCAACGCCGCCGGGGTCACGCGACATTGAAGTCGTCTTCAATTCTGAAGAAGCGATTATCTCTGACGCAATTGAGACCGCTCAAAAAGGAGGGTGCGTTCTATGGATTTGCAATACTGTTAATGCGGCACAGCGACAGTACCGTAACTTTCTCCAGCGGGTCGTCGGATGCTTTCCAATCGGTTTGTTGCACTCCCGGTTTCCGTTCTGGCGGAGAGAAGAACTGGAGAATGAGTGGATGGCGCGTCTGGGAAAGGATAGCGCAACACGGTGCGGCTCAATTCTTGTTTCAACACAGATCGTTGAACAAAGCGTTGATCTTGATGCTGATCTCATGGTAACCGAACTTGCGCCGACTGACATGCTTTTGCAGCGCATGGGTCGGTTATGGCGGCACGAGCGGGAAAATAGACCTGTATCGAAGCCCCCTCGACTGTATGTTATTGAAGAGGAAAAGGACCTCGATGAGTTTTGGCAGATGGAGCCGAAAGCTATCGTTAAGACACTTGGCAGCAAGGCACATGTGTACAATCCGTATGTATTACTCCGCTCGCTTATAGTCTGGAAAAAGCTGAAGCAGATTTCTATTCCTAAACAGATCAGATGTCTGATTGAATCGACCTATGAAGCCCTTGACGACGAGCCGGGCGCGTGGCAGAAGCTGTTCGATGACCGGTTTGCTACAGACTCAGGTCGAAAATTTCTCGCAGACCGAAATAGTAATCTATGGCAGGTTGTCCTTGAGGACGAGGAGGGAAGACAGACTCGCCTTAATGATGTGACCACAATATCTCTGGTGCTGTGCCGATACTTGTCAAAAAAGAAGGCTGAATTTATCGATGGCACAAGTGGTGTTTTTGA
>JBFLXP010000485.1:0-2338 GCA_040757315.1 Nitrospirota bacterium | reverse complement strand
GATACCAGTTTTTAGAGTGAATGTATAAGAAGCGCACATCATAGTCACTGTCTACGGATGGGAAGCCCCACGCTCGACTGCCTGATTCGCAAGCATAGAAAATACAGACTCCTTCTTCTATCTCAAGTTGTTGCAATCTATTTTGAATTTCTTTCCTGATCTCGTCCATGGTTCATGTGGTTGCTGATTTTCTGCAAGCTATGGTAAAGGCATTAAATAATACAACATATTTTGCTTGTCATTCCCCGAAAGCTTTCCCGAATGCCCTTCGGGACAAGCTGGAATGATAAAAACATCGCACGTGCAATTTTACAGATTTTGCCGCTGCCATGACCTTTTTATGTCAAGTCAGCGGCTCCTAAAAAAGGGGGTGTGATCGTCAGGTAAATCATCTTTATGATTTCTATCTACCAGGAGGTTTGCTTGATGGCATAGGTGTGTTGAACAGAATACAATTCTGTCCTTAATTGTTTTTGGCTGATTGAGGCAGAAATACATGGGTAATTTTAGAAACTCAAACTTCAGTTCAAACTGATCTTCCTCGTTGTATTTATCTATCACCATATCCCAAATTGATATTGTGCCGATTTGCTCGGCAAAAGCATTTAGGCTATTTATAATTTCCCTTGTGAAGTCTGATTCCATCTGGTCATATATAAGCCCCAGTGAGTTATTCGGTTGGTACTCATAGGGGATTAAGGGACAGAATTCATATCCTCCCTGCTGGGCAATTTCCCAATATTCAACGTACGCTCTTATGAAAAGGTCACTGGACATAAGCAACAAATTGCCTGCGCCTTCTAATCGGAAGCCATATGGCCTGCATAACGGTCAACGTACCACCTTGCCATTCAAACAAAGTTGCCTCTTCCGGTCATCATCCTCTTGTCACAGCATCACAAGCTGTTTTGCGATACTTATTTTCAGCCATTCAGGAATGTTACGGAGCGGCATGTCAGCAAGCTCTTTCGGTTCGATTTTATGCAGCCCTCCGCCGTATGACCTTCCTGCTCGCAACACTTCTTCAATCGATATGCCATTTAATAACTCCAGCATCTCAACGAAACGTGCCTTGTCCGCACGTAAAAGAGCTGAAAGCATCTCATTCGGATACAGGTTCAAATAAACATTGGTCACCAGCGCATTCGACAAGTTCAGTAGAAACCGGAACGGCGATTTGGTGCCATTTTGTGAACGACCGATATATGTGGCCAAGAAAGGACTCGGCGTTCTCCGCTCCTGGTAATACCATTCCTCTCTGCTGGCGCACAGATAACGCTGCGGAATACCCTTTTCAACTCCTCGTTGGAGGTAGTTCCACAGACCGGGAAACTCTTGTTTAACAACCTCCGGCGGGACATCACAAGCGAGAAGGTATTTAAAGTGTTCGATCTTAGGCAACCCTTCAGGCCCGCTTTGAATGATAGTATTCCTTATATATCGCGGGCTGGGCAATACCGGCTTAAGAAACTGTGAAGGCAGAGAGTAGTGATCGATGACGGCCTTATCAACGATAAAGAATTCGTTTGCCCCTGTCGCCAACCCGCGCTTGATGGTGAAAAAATCTCCTATCTTGTATTCTTCGTCCCGTCCTCCCTCTTCATCCATCAAATGCAGCATTGTCCATTTGCCATCGAGTGTACCGTTATCCAGAGCGACCTCCTGTGAATGCTTGGGGCACGATATATCGGTTCCAAAAGAAAAATGGAATACAGCGTTGGGCAAAGGAGTACGTTTCATATAGGTGACGACGCATGATGACACCAGGGCATCATCAAACTGGACTTCTTCGGGATCAAATTGATGAATATTCAACAGGCTTACGTGGCTCCTGAGGTAATCGCGCAACGCTTTACCGTAATTAACATAAAGGAATTCTGACGGAACAAGCCAGGACGCAACTGCGCCTTCCGCCAATATCGAATGAGCCAGCAAAATAAAATATACATACAAACCCGACAACCCGCTGACGGTAATTCCCAGTTCTCCACTGATCCTCGATTGCAGACTGCGCTTCACGTCTGGAGAAATGTGATGATGCCTGACGTAGGGGGGGTTGGTGCAGAGTAGGTTATAACGGTTCGCCTGATGAGGACTTCTTGAGAATGAAATGAAATCAGCCTGCTCGACCATAAGACCGTACTGACTCCATATTTTGCGAGCAATTTCCGCATAGGCCGGATCAATCTCCACCCCGACTGCTTCCTTGAGGGTGCGTTCGTCTGCGAAGCGTCTTAATGCGGAGAAGAAGACGCTGGTTCCCAAGCCTGGTTCTATGAAGGTAATCGGATCTTTCTTTGGGAGGTGAGTTAATGCATTTGTCAGTACTTCTAGTGCG
>JBFLXP010000484.1:0-2341 GCA_040757315.1 Nitrospirota bacterium | reverse complement strand
GATACGGCATTTGCTTCGGAAAACGATGTGGGAAAGGGTCGGCATCATCCGGTGCGCCGATTCTCTTTCAGAGGCTTTAACCAGGCTGGACTCCTGGGCGTTCATTCTTGAGGGGAGTTTCAGGACGAGGCGTCAACTTGAACTCAAGAATATGTTGACCGTCGCCAGGTTGATTGCGGAGTCTGCGAATCTCAGAAAGGGAAGCGTCGGCGCCCATTACCGCTCGGACCATCCTAACAAGGCGGAGGGATGGCAAAACCATATGACGTTCAGAAGAGACGGAGGAGAATGGAAGCATGAGATCGTTGCCTGACAAAGCAGAGAGAAAGGCCAAGATAGTCTGCACGATAGGGCCGTCGTCCTCTGATCGTGCAAAGATAACGGCGCTCATAAAAGGCGGCATGAATGTGGCCCGCCTGAATTTTTCTCATGGGGATGGCGACACGCACAGGAAGAACATACGCACGATCCGCGAAATCGCGGAGATATATGGACAGCCCGTGTCTATTCTCCAGGACCTCCAGGGCGTCAAGATCAGAGTGGGGAAGATTGCCGGCGGAGCAGTCGAGATCAAGAAAGGCGCGGTGTTGATGCTCGTGCCGGGAGGAGGCACCGGGAACGAAAGGAACATTTTCATCTCTTTTCCCCGTCTCTTAGAGGATGTCAATGAAGGCGACCGGATTCTTCTTGATGACGGTCTTATTCAACTCTCCGTCATCGAGAAGACAAGAAGAGGCTTGAAAGCAAGAGTGGTCGAGGGGGGCGTGCTCCGTGACAGAAAAGGAGTCAATTTCCCGGGGATAGAACTCTCCGTCCGCGCCTTTACGGAAAAGGATAAGAAAGATCTCCTTCTGGGACTGGAAGAAGGAGTCGATTATGTCGCAATATCTTTTGTGAGGGAAGCGGGAGACATAAAGAGAGTCAAAGAGTGGTTGAGAAAAAGGAGGCGGACGCTGCCTATAATCGCAAAAATCGAGAAGCCTGAGGCACTGGCAAATATAGGAGAAATCATGTCGGAGGTTGAAGGCATCATGGTGGCGCGGGGAGACCTCGGGGTGGAAATGTCTCCCGAGGAAGTCCCGCTCATACAGAAGGAATTAATCAGCGGCGCGAATAGAAGTGGCAAAATCGTTATAACGGCGACCCAGATGCTTGAATCCATGACCGAGCATCTTCATCCGACGAGGGCCGAGGCAACGGACGTCGCGAATGCGGTGCTTGACGGAACGGACGCGCTCATGCTTTCGGCCGAGACCGCAAGCGGCAAATATCCGGTTGAAGCGCTGATCATGATGGACAGGATTATCCGCCATACCGAATCGCTTAGAAGAGGGGAATCGTGCTCCGCCAGGGGAGATTCGTTCGCCGAGGCGGCGGCGGATGCAGCATGCAGGGCTGCAGAGGATGTCCACGCCAAGGTTATAGCGGCGTTTACGCAATCCGGATTTACAGCCAGGCTGCTTTCGAAATTCAGGCCGAAAGTGCCGGTCATCGCACTAACGCCGGATGAAAAGATACGGAACAGGGTCGCCCTTTACTGGGGAATTGTTCCCAAGATCATGAGGCTCCCGGCTACTACCGACGAGATGGTGTCCGGAGTTGAAAAGGCCCTGCTGCGTGAACGTATCGTCAGAAAAGGCGACAGCATCGTCATTACCGCAAGTTCGCCTCTTTCGACTCACGGGAAGACGAATTTCATGAAGCTCCACAAGGTGGGGGAGTAGAAATGGCGGCAGTCCAGGAACAGTCGCCTACAAAAGGTGCTGCGCGAGAGCTTTTCCCGCACATATGCCTGCCGTGAATTCATTTCTTGATACCCTGTCCTCCATCTGCCGGCGCGCCGAGGGCGAGATGAAGGTTTAGAAGAGATTGCCTGAAGTTGCTTTCACTGATCGCAGAATTAATTCGTGCATTCAGAAGTTGTTTCTCCGATTCGAGAAGAACAGACTCGTCAATGATCCCGGCATCCGACTGCGCGAGCGTCGCCTTGAATGAGAGGTCTCTTGCCGAAGCCAAGGCCCGCATCGACTCCCTCTCCTGCCGGTCTCGCATAACGGCGACCAGTCCGTCCTCAACCTCCGTCAATGCTTTCAAGACGGTCTGACGGTATGAAAGCATGGCTTCCTCAGATACAGCATAAGCTGCTTCGACGCGCGCTTTGCGGGCTCCGGCATCGAAGAGCGTCTGAAAAGCCGAAAATCCTATCATCCATGTCCGGCTTGCGATCTTTAGCCACGATGATAATTCGTTACTTTCCAGCCCTGCGCTGCCGACGAGGGGAAAGGCGGGCAGAAGTTCGGCCTTCAGACTTCCGACAGTCTCAGTGGACGATTTCAGCAGC
>JBFLXP010000483.1:0-2345 GCA_040757315.1 Nitrospirota bacterium | reverse complement strand
TGAATACGGGTTCCACCTATCCCTCCCTTACGACTGCTGATAGCCATTCTTTCATTTTGTCAGCGTTGTCTCACTTATAATCGATAGTTTCTTGATATCTCCATTTCCATTGGCCACAGTCCGCCATAGACATCACTCTCGGAGTAACTGCTTGATTTAGCGTGCAATTAGCTTTCCCAGCATTACTTTTGTGATGTTAGCGAGTTTTCTGTCTAACATACAAGCCCATAGTAAGCACATTTTTATACCTTGTGTGAGGTCCGTCAGTCAAGAAAAATGCTTAGTAAGCTTAGAGGAAAAGCGTTGATTTCCGATGATAAGTTACAGCCGATAGAAAGCTTGAGAAAAGCTCGATTTCAGGAAGCACGGTGCACGCCGCTGAAATGGCACGCCGCTGTCACTTTTTGTAAGAAGTTGCATATCGAGTACTGCTGGCAAAAAGGCAAAAAAAGGGGCGAAGTGAAGTGAAGTGCTACAAATTGCTCAATCGTCCAGTGACCCCTGATCAGATGAATTCGTTTCTCCGACTGTGGAATGCAGCCTTTCGGAGAAACGACAAGCAGACAGGTTGAGCAGATATTGCTCTCTCAGCGTCAGTCTTTCACTGGATGCTTCAGGTCTTCTTGATCCTTCTGAGATACGCTCTCGTTCTTTTCGATAATTACAATGGGCGAAGAAGACTTTCCCTCGTCCTTCAGATCTCCCACAAATACCCGAAGGGCTTTTTCAACGGCGTCGATGTTGAAGTAATCCCTTGAAACAGAAAATATCGCTATTTCCCCATCGCTATCGACGCCGACACTGACCTCAGCCCCGTAAAGCATGATTGTCATGTTGTCTCCATGCTCCCGTCTCACGAGATCGAGGGCCCTCTTCGCATAGGGATAGAGGGATTTACTCACAATTCTCAAGCGCTTACTATTTGTTTCCAAAGATTAGGCTTCCTCTCCTGATACTATTTCTTTCCTGACGACATCTTGAAGTCTCGCAGGTGATTTTAAACGATACTGCATTCGCATTGCCAACACGAAAAGTCTTGCCTTCCTCCGAGAGAGAGCCGAGAGCGCCCGAATAACGGGCAGGCTCTCGGCTCATTCCTTTACAGCTTTTTATCGTCTCCGTGGATTTGCTTCTTCCTTAGAGCCTGGAACTGTGAAACCATCTCCTCGGCCTGCCTTTTGTGATCTCCGCCGATCTTCCGCCAAAGAACAAACCGTTTCTCTGAAAGGAGCGCAAGGAAGTCCTTGTACTTCCTGACCTCCACGTCTCTCTGCCCGGAGATAATCGGCGCTCCTTCAAGAAGTGCTTCGATCATCATCCGGGCATTGAGCTCCTCATAGGCTTTCATTTCTTCAGTCGTACCCATACGCGAAATGAACTCGGCTGTCTCGATGGATGACCTGAGCATGAGAGAGCTGAAAACCATCTTGCGCGTGGCAGGAAACCTTTTTGCGAGAAAGCAGCCGAAAGGCTCAGACGTGCCTATCAGCTCATCGAGCGAGCCTCTCATTCTCAGGAAAGAATCGGGATCTTCCTCTTCGGGCAAGGTGACGACCGATCCCTTCATCTTCTGGTCAAAAAGGAGTTTTACGGTTCTTTCGGCTGCGATCTTGCCAGCCCTGTCGCCGTCAAAGAGTGGGACCACCGTCTCGGTATATTTTCTCATGAGCAGCACATGTTCCTCAGAGAGGGCGGTTCCAAGCGGCGAAACCGCGTTCCTGAAGCCGTGCTGATGACAAGTGATCACATCTAGATACCCCTCTACGAGCAGCACATAGCCCTTCGCCTGAATGGAACCCGAGTCGAGGCCGTAGAGCACCCTTTTTTTCTGGAATACGGGAGTCGCCGGCGAGTTCAGGTACTTCGGTCCCTCGGTCGCGCCGAATATCCTTCCTCCGAATCCAAGGACCTTGCCACTCTTGATGATAGGGAAGATGATCCTGCCTCTGAAGAGGTCCCTGATATCCCCATTCTTCCTGTAGGCAAGACCGGCTGTAACGATCTCTTCATCGCTGAACCCCTGGCTCTTTAGAGTCGGGATGATAGATGCCCCGTTGGCGCTGCCCAGCCTGAACCTCTCTATCATCTCCATGTTGAGGCATCTTTCTTCCGTCAGATACTTGAGGGCTTTTGGGTTACCGTTGAGGAGATTGTCCGTATAGATCCTCTGCGCGGCGTTGTTGAGGTCGAAGTGCCTCGCAGAGGGATGGTTTGCTTCGCTGATATCGACCCCGACCTGGCATGCAAGGTACTTCAGGGCGCCCATGAAATCCAGGCCGTCTCTCTTCATGACGAAATCGTAGGCCGAACCGGCCGCGCCGCACCCGAAACACCTGAAGGACTTA
>JBFLXP010000482.1:0-2348 GCA_040757315.1 Nitrospirota bacterium | reverse complement strand
CTTCGATAATGGCAAGTTAGAATACTGGAAGGAATATTGATGGCACGGGTGCTTTTTATTGACATCAAAGACTCTGAAGTCCAGACTTATCTTCTTGAGTCCGGAAGAAGCAAATATGAATTGCAGGAGAGGAAGAAATATCCTTTATCGGATAGACGCGACCTCATACTCGATCCGGCCCCCCCCGAGGTGGAGAATACTTACGTGAGCCTGCCTCTTAGCAGTCTCAATTTCAGGGTGATCGATCTCCCGTTTGCAAATAGAGATAAGGTCAGGGATGTGCTTCCCTTTGAGCTTGACAATATCATTCTGGGAGGATCGGAAAAAGTTGTCTTCGACGCTGTTCCTCTTAATACTGCCGGCAACGCCGACCGGGTGCTTGCCGTGTATGTCGATAAACGTTCGATGGGAGATCTTCTCGGAAAATTCAGATCACAGAATGCAGATCCTGCTTTTGTCACGTCTCTTGAACTAAGAAAAGCGCTCGCAGAATTTTCGACCGAAAAACTTCTTTCCCCCGTTCATTTGGAGGAAGAGGAGCGACTGTCGCTCGCGATTGACGAGATAAGAAACCCCACGGTCAATCTTCGCCGGGACGAGTATGCCTACACCCGAGACATCGACAAGATGAAGAAATCGCTCAGGTGGACGGCGATCCTGGCAATACTCATTGCCGTCGTCGTACTGACAGATCTGCTGCTCAATATCGCAGCCGTGAGGTCTGACATAGCGACCGTGAAGAATGATATGCGGAAAGAATACCGGGAGCTGTTTCCCGAGGAAAAAAATGTTGTGAATGAACTCCATCAGATGAAATCTCACCTGAAAGAGTTGAAGACAAAAGAGGAACTCTACCTCGGGATCAACCCCCTCGGTGCGCTTCTGAAGATTTCCAGTGTTGACAGGCAGGGTGTGGTCTTTCATGAAATGACCATGGACAATGAAAGTCTCACACTGAAGGGCGAAGCTCCCACGTTGACCGATATTCAGAGGATCAAAGAAAGCCTGGACCGCATCTTCGAAGGGGTCACAATATCAGATTCGAAGTCATCGGCTCAGGGCAGGATGCTTTTCACCATAACGGCGAAGGAGAACATCGGTTGATACGGATTCTGAAAGACAAGAGGCTCATCTCCGTCCTCGCGGGACTCATCATATTCGCCGTGGGTAGCGCGTATGGCGTTCATCTGCTTTCATCCGGAAAGAGCGAACTCTCTCTGCTGAAAGAGCAGCGCAAGGAAATGTTCCTTTTGAAGGGCGACTATCTCGCAGGCAGACACAGGGTTGACGCTGTCGAGAACAAAAAAAGCCTCTCCGGCTCGCAGGGTGTTGCCCAGGCCGTTGACGAGGTCTTCCTGTCGATCGGCCTGAAAGATAAATTAAAGACACTGAAATCCACAGGAAAAAGGGAAGTCACGGAGGGATTTGAAGAGGATGCCGATCTCTATGTAGAGAAAGTGACCATGAACGAGATGGTCAATATTTTCTACAAGATCCAGAGCGCTCCAATGATTCTTTCTGTTAAACGAGTGACGGTCAAAAAGGCTTTTGACAATCACGAGCTTCTGAATATCAGTCTTGGCATCTCTTTTTTGAAGACGAAGTGAAAATCGTCTTTGCTCTACTATTTGTCCTCGCACTTGCAGTCTTCGGCGTTTGGTTTGTATTCACCGATACAACAATACGGACTGTCATCGAAGATTCTTTCACTGACAACAATGTAAGCACCGAACTTAAGGGTGTCAGGAAAGGTCTGTTCTATTCCGTCTTTATCGATTCAATGGCGCTGAAACAGGACGGCGCTGAAATTGCTTCTCTGGAGAATGTCTCCATACGCGTACATCCCTTCAGTCTGCTCCGGGCGAATCTGAGCGGATCTGTCGAAGGCACGATGTACGGCGGCAACGTAAGCGGAAGAATCAAATTCGCAAGAAATAGCAGGGACCTGAACCTCGACATGGAGAAGATCAGAATAGAGCAGGTAGAATTCCTGAAACGCATCGGGATAAAAGGGACCGGAACAATATCGGGAAGATTTGTCGCCGATGAAGCCGGGGCGCACATTGAGTTTTCCACCCATGATGCCGCATTTGAGCCAGCAACCTATTCAGGAAGAAAAGTGCCGCTGGATATGTTTCATACTATTAGAGGTGCGATGGATATAAGGGGGGATACGGTAAACCTGGCAGCAGTGTCACTTGAAGGCAGAGAGGCGCGCGCGAGACTAAAGGGCGCGATAAAGAACAAGATTATGGATCTAAAAATGGAAATCATGCCGGGCCGGACGTTTTCAGAGAACCCTTTCTTTCTTTCTGATCTCGGACAATATAATGTTTATCCCGGCTATT
>JBFLXP010000481.1:0-2350 GCA_040757315.1 Nitrospirota bacterium | reverse complement strand
GGAGCCTCCGCGCCGCCGCAAAACATTGTTTTCAGGTCGCCGTGCCTAATGTACCGGTAAGCCTCGCCGATCGCATTCGTTCCCGAAGCGCACGCATTAGATATGCCGAGACAAGGACCCTTCAATCCGATTTTTTGCGCCACGTATGATGCCGCCATACTGATTGTGGTGGCAGGCATAAGATAGGCTGACACACGACTCCTTGACAGAGATTCGTTCACAACTCCTGCGGGCGGCGATAGCCGACTTTTGACTATCGACTTTTCCAGCGTGCTTATCCCGCCCCTGCTCGAGCCGATGATCACTCCGGCGTGTTCCAGCACGCCCCCCTTCCCTTCCTTGACAAACCCCGCATCCTCCGAAGCCTGTGCCGCCGCTGCAACGGCGTAATGGACAAACGGATCCAGGCGCAGCACCTCCTTGGGAGAAAGATACTTGCCGGGATCAAACGCCCTGAGTTCGCCCGCGACTCTCCATTTGATTGATGATGCGTCGAACCGGCTAATGAGGCCGATGCCCGACATACCTGCCTTGGCCGAGTTCCATGCTTCTGAGAGGGTGTTTCCGAGCGGGCTGACGACTCCGATTCCTGTTACGATAACGCGCTTCATTCACGGGTATGATAGCATATATGGCATAGAATGGCGTGGAATGCCCGTTTGTTGCTCTTGTAGAGGTCATATGGTATTATTATCAAGGTTCTCCCGATGACAAGGAGGGATAGTGGTAGGGGACGTTCTCAGGAAAAGGCGTGAGGAGTTAGGGCTGGATCTGAGGCGCATATCCGAAACCCTGAAGATCAAGTGCGACTACCTGAAGGCGATTGAAGAAGAAGCCCATGAAAGGCTGCCTGCCGATGTCTATGTGAAGGGCTACATCCATGAATACGCAAGAATCCTGGATCTCGATCCCGACGCCACTCTGCGTTCCTATGCTGAGGAGCGCTCAAGTCGAAAGACCGAGCAGACAACTGCCGGGGAGGAGGCCTCGTCGAGGAAGAAGTTCAAAACCGCCTATATACTTGTTCCCCTCGCCTTACTCTTCGTTTTCATCATTGCAGTCATGGTATTGCCGCTTCCGGAAAAAACATCGAAGATCGGTGCGCCTGACGTACTGCCTCCTGCACCGGAGCCGGAGGTTGAAACACAGGCAAAGCCGGAGTCTGCCGGGATCTCGCCTCACATGCTTGAAATCCATGCAAATGACACTACGTGGCTTCTCGTAAAAATCGATAACACCGACACCAGGGAGTTGCTCTTGCAGCCGGGCGAGTCCGTGAATATGCAGGCAAAGAGCGGCTTCTCTCTGAGAATAGGAAATGCCGCCGGCGTAAGACTCGTATTCGACGGGCAAGAGATCGGACGGCTTGGAGAAGAAGGCCAGGTCATAAAGATCGATCTCCCCGAGGCGAAAACATAGCGCCTCAATGTATGTCTTCGCGTAAAGATAGGAGAGTCTTCAGGAGATACAAGCACTCATCGGCGTTTTCGCTTAGGATCTCGGATCATTCCTACGAAGCAGTCACAACGGATTACTCCCTTAAGGGAATCGGCTTTTCCATTGATTCCGCCCCCAATATTACCGTTGGAAGTCCGGTACGATTTTCGATTGACGACATGAAGATCGATGATGAAGGAAGAATCGTCTGGGCGGAGAACGTCAATTCCCGGATCAAAGGCGGCATAGAAAGAAAGACGGTCTCCGGCCTTCTGGGACACTACCCTCTTGCCGACATGCTTCTGGATATCCGGGATAGCCGGAAGGACGGCCTCCTTGACTTAAGACACAATAAAATTGCGAAGCGGATCTACTTTCTGACGGGTGATATCGTTTATGCGACTTCAAATACCGAAGAGGACCGGTTCATAGAAGTTCTCCTGAGAATAGGCATGATAACAAGCGATCAGTATTATCAGGCTGTCAATGCGGCCAAAAAAACAAGAAAGACACCCGGTGAAGTGCTCGTCGATCTCGGTTATCTCACGCCGGAAGACCTCCTGACGGGAATCAGGCGTCAGGTGGAAGAAATAGTTTCAAGCCTGTTTCTTTTCGAAGACGCCCATTTCGTTTTCATCGAGGACGTCCGGCTTTCAGACGAGACGGTAAGGCTTAATCTGAGCGCTTCAAATCTTATCTATCACGGGATCAGGCGCATCAGGAGCATCGCATACCTGCGCAGAGTTCTGCCTCCGTTCGACATAGTCATGAGCCGCCTCTCAAATGCCGACATCACGCTTCAGGATCTGCATATCGAGGAGACGGACAGGACTATTTTCAAACTCGTGGATGGAAAACGCAGCGTCAAGGACATACTGGATGAGTCTCCGGCAGGAGAACTTGGCACACTGAA
>JBFLXP010000480.1:0-2358 GCA_040757315.1 Nitrospirota bacterium | reverse complement strand
GGCGACGTGCCCCAGAAGAAGCGGCTCAAAGTCCTCGAACGGTTCAAGGACGGCACGCTTCCGATCCTCGTGGCGACGGATGTGGCAAGCCGTGGCCTGCACATCGAAGGGGTGACGCACGTGATCAACTATGATCTTCCCGAGGACGCCGAGGATTACGTGCACCGGATCGGCAGGACCGCACGGGCGGGCGCAGGCGGCAAGGCTATCAGCCTCGCCTGTGAGGATTATGTCTTTTCGCTGCCGGACATCGAGGAATATATCAGGCAAAAGATACCGGTCGTACCGCTGACGGAGGAAATGATCGTCACCGGTTATCGCAGGACGCGTGGGCATGCCGAAAAGAAGGGTGCCTATCCACAGCGAAAAGAGTTCCGGGAAATGCGCGGGAAAGAAAAACACCGGCGAGCGGGAGGCCCATCCAGCAGGTCTGAGAAAGCTGGTGGCCGTCGCCCTGAGAGAAAGAAGCCCTACAGAAGCCCGGAAGCGCAGAAATAACTCTAAGCTCACAGCTCATGCCTCTGAAGGACCGTAAAACGTTAGGCGTAAGGCGTCAGGAGACAACAGCAACAAACTTATGCCCTGTCCGCTCCTTTGCAGAATTTTCCGCACTCCTCAGTCCTCTCGTGGGGTATCCTGTGAAAACACCTTGTGCCGGTGCAGACCACAGAATCCTCACATACAACCTCATTGCCGCTCAGGTTTTTTTCGACCCAGACCTCCCCTGTGGTGCGAATCTCGTCTTTTTCTTTCACGATGATCCAGTAAGGCTGCGATGGGTCCGGATAACTGACGCAGTCGGGATCGCGGACCACAACTGTCTCGCCGTCCGGTTTCTTCAGCACTACGAGGGTCTCTTTTGGAATTGCCTTATATGACCTCCCGAAACTTTTTTCATTTTACCATAAGCGCCCCTTATGAAAGCTGGCCAGGCAGTGAGGCTGGCATAAAAAAAGCGGGGTTCTTCCCCGCCTTTGCAGCAAGGATTTGCTGAGCGTTCCGCATTCATCCGCCGATATAGCCTCCGGCAACCGGCTCTTTTTCGGGCATCTCTTCCTGTACACGTACTGAAACTGTCCTTTCGACCTCGCCGGCGTAGCCGGTCCAGTCAAAGGGGCAGACTTTCGTCAGAATCTCCAGCTTCCAGTCGATAAAGTTGACGATCTCACGGAAATGCGGGATGTGGGATTTCAGTACTTCCTTCTCGGGCTCTGTCATCTGCTCGATTTCTCTCACGAAACCAAGCAGCCTTGACTTCATGCCGGAAAGTTCATTGTACATTGAATCGCAGTAGTCCCTGAATCCTATGTCTTTTGCGCCTGCCATTGTTACCTCCTTTCTCCTGGCCGCTAAGGCCTGGTAAATAAAAAACCGAGCACACCGAAGATTCCTTTAATCCTTCGGCAGCTCGGCCGTCTCCACTCAGAAGACCCGCCGCTTTCCGCCCCCTCCTTGCGAAGGGTTTAGCTTTTTCGGAAGAGCTATCTTCTTTATTATATTTTAGCTCTATTTTTCAAGATAAGCAAATAAAGTTTGTCAATCCGGATGCCGCGTGATAGGATAATAATGTAATTTACGTTTTACTGTTCACCGCTTACGCTTTACGATCATGCAAATGGCCAACAAAAGAGATGACGCATAAACATGAAGAAACCTCCCGGAGGACAAAACCGAGACTCGAAATCGTCCTCAAGTGCGATTCCATAGGGAGTGTGGAAGCGGTCACTGCTGCAATTTCAGAAATCGCCATACCTGAAGTGGATATCAGCATCATTCATAGCGGATTAGGTGCTGTCAGCAAGTCGGACGTTTTCTTGGCAGAGACGGCCAGCAGGCTCATCGCCGGTTTTCAGGCGGATGTGCTGCCGGGAATGGATAAAGCGCTCAAAGAGCACCGCGTTGAAGTGCGTCTTTATGATGTGATCTATACGTTGACCGCTGATATAAGGGCCATCACCGAAAGCATGATCCCTCCTGAATCACAGGAACAGGTTATAGGCTCTGCAAAGGTGATCGCCCTTTTCAAGAGCAGCCGGAAGGGGATCATTACAGGGTGTGAAGTTCAGGATGGCTTCTTAGCCGTCGGTCAACACTTCCGCATCATCTCTGCCATGGGGCCTGTTTATTCCGGCGCCATAGAGTCGCTCCATATCCGGGAAAATGCAGTGCAAAAAGCCATCCCGGGACAACAGGTCGGCATAAAGATAAGGGATTTCGACAAGGCAAGAATTGGGGATCTTGTAGAGAGTTACCGCCCTTTACCTCAGAAAGCCAGACCCTGGGAGCCGGAGGGGAAAATTATTCGAAAATAAGCAAGGCAAAACAGAGGTAGCTCGCAGTTTGCAGGCACACAGCTCA
>JBFLXP010000479.1:0-2358 GCA_040757315.1 Nitrospirota bacterium | reverse complement strand
TTCATCTGACGCCGTTTGGGAAACTAAGTCAGAGCTGACTGAGCAATCTAAAACAAATTAAGGAAATAATTTATTCGGATTTCCGATCAGGCTCGCTTTTTCTCTTGACAACGCGGGGCCTTATAAGAGTTATATGGTTGATCGATCAAGCTGCAGGAAAGGATACCACTTGAAAAAGAATACGCGAAAGATAGCCGTCCTTGTCGCGGTAAGCTGCCTCATCATTCTCTTCTGGGCGTTCGACCTGAGACAGTATCTCACTCTTTCATATATAAAGGAATCCCTTGACAGGTTCGAGATGCTCTATTCGCACCATCCCGCGGCGGTCATCGCAGCATACATGGCGATCTATATCCTCGCCACATCCCTTTCTCTGCCGGGAGCCGCCGTTCTGACAATCGCAGGAGGCGCTTTGTTCGGTCTATGGACCGGCACGCTTGTCGTCTCTTTTGCCAGCACCACTGGGGCCACGCTTGCCTGCGCCGTGTCCAGGTTCATCCTGAGAGATTGGGTGCAGAACAAATTTTCTCAAAGGCTGTCGAAAGTCAATGAAGGGATAGCACGTGAAGGAATATTCTATCTCTTCACACTCAGGTTGATTCCGGTATTCCCTTTCTGGATGATCAATCTCCTAATGGGTTTGACCAAAATGCCTTTGTTCAAATTCTATTTGGTGTCGCAGGTAGGCATGCTTCCCGGGACACTTGTCTATGTGAATGCCGGCAGGGAGATTGCCCGGATCGAATCTCTCAAAGGAATATTGTCGCCGGGGCTTATCCTTTCATTTGTTCTTATAGGGATTTTCCCCATAGCGGCAAAAAAAGTCGTTTCCTATTTCAGGGAAAGAAGAGGAAAGGCGGAGATAAGAGAGACGATAAATAGATAATCTTGTCGACCGCTGATGTTGTGTCACCCTGAGCGTGTCGAAGGGCGACACTGATGACATGGTTCGACTGGCTCACCATGACATCGAGATACTACGGCCAGAAACGCAGCTTCAGAAAATAAGGACAAGGAGAACACAATGCCAAAATATGATTTTGATATCGCCGTTCTCGGCGGCGGCGCGGCAGGACTGACGATTACAGCCGGCGCTGCACAGGCCGGTGCAAAGACCCTTCTTATAGAAAAAGAAAGAAGGCTGGGAGGAGACTGCCTTTATTATGGCTGCGTACCAAGCAAAACCCTCATAAAGACCGCCCACGTCTACCAACAGATGAAAAATGCGGGCAAGTTCGGGCTGCCGGAGGCGGCGCCTCCGGTTGACTTCAGGGAAGTGACGAATAGGATAAAGTTCGTCATCGGCGACATACAGAAGCACGACTCCGAAGAAAGGTTCTGTAAATTGGGGGCGAAGGTGGAATATGGCGAACCGGAATTTGTTGATGAACATTCCGTGCGTCTGAACGGGAAGACCTTTTCTTCCAAAGACTGGGTGATTGCAACCGGTTCTTCGCCGGCGGTGCCCCCGATAGAAGGGCTCGATGCTGTGAAATACATAACTAATAGAGAAATCTATTTTCTCGAGAGACTCCCGGATTCGATGATCATCTTGGGAGGAGGCCCTGTGGGAGTTGAGTTCGCACAGGCATTTGCAAGACTGGGGACAAAGGTGACCGTCGTCGAGCGTCTCAAACAGATTCTGAGCGCCGATGATTATGACATGACTGAAACGGTGAGAGAATGTCTAAAACAGGAGGGCGTCAAGTTTTATCTGGACTCGGCTGTCGTTCGCGTAAACGACGTGGGCAACGAAAAGGAAGCGGTGTGCAAGCAGGCCGAGCAAACAAAAAGCCTGAAAGCAGAAACACTTGTTGTTGCCGCCGGAAGGAGAGCAAATCTGCAGGGTCTCGGCCTGGAGAATATCGGCGTGCAAATAGACAAGAGGGGACTCAAGCTGGATAGGAGACTCAAAACAACCCAAAGGCATATTTACGGAGCGGGAGACGTCACCGGTACTTACCAGTTCACCCATGCAGCAGGGTACGAAGGAGGAATAGTCGTCAGCAACGCGATCTTCCATTTCCCGAGAACCGTCGACTACACACTGCTTCCCTGGGTTACGTATACAGATCCTCAATTGGCAAGCATCGGAATGAACGAAAAAGCCGCAACGGCCGCCGGCATTAACTACTCGGTCTGGACAGAAGAGTTCAAAGATAACGACCGGAGCCTCGCTGACGGGGAACCGGTAGGAAGAATAAAGATGATTCTCGACGACAGGGAGAAGCCGATAGGCGTACAGATAGTCGGGCCGCAGGCAGGAGATCTCCTGAATGAATGGGTCGCTGTGATGAACGGAAAGATGAAACTCACGACTCTTGCGGGCTCGGTCCACCCCTACCCGACTCTGGGTGA
>JBFLXP010000478.1:0-2360 GCA_040757315.1 Nitrospirota bacterium | reverse complement strand
AATTCGATCCTTCCCAATTTTTGCGTACACGATGTCACCGGGCTTCATGTCATAACAGAAGGAAAAACAGCTTGTCGCATTGTTCTTCTTTGATGCCTCCAGTTCATTATCATGGTCACGCATTGCTTGGGCTATATCTTCCTTGGTTGAGTAGTGGCGAAGATCTTCCAGATAATCCCAACCGATTGCCATAATTCCTTCCAAGTAAAATTCTTCCCAATGTTCTCCACCCCGCCCAGGCGCATAAAGCCAACAATGTTGGCCTCTGGGTTGCGGCTGAGGTGCGTTATTACGCCATGCATCATGAGAAATCTCAAAAAAAGGTTTATGGAATGTGCTTCTGGTTCTGCGCATGTATTCAAGATATGCTTCATAGCCCGACAGTGCAGTCACTGTAATTTCGTGTTCTGCGAGATAGCTACGATTAGTGCTGTCTAGATTCAAATAGCGATCAGGACTTATCCAGAATAGCGCCATGGTAATATTGAATTTAATAACTCTCTGATTAAGAACCGTATTAAAAGTTTGTGGATTTATCCGATCAGCCATTGCTTGTTCGAAAAGCTCCCAAAGCACAGCAATGTCTCGATCTCCTCTATTCTTTTTGAACGAAAAAAACCATGACATCATCGGGTTCACGACAGGGGTACCTAAGAAATCGGTAGGCACAGCAGAAGTAAGGCTCCACGTCGTCTTCAGATGCTTTATAATTGCAATTCGGCTTTCTTCCTTAATTCCCCTGTTGAAATTGGCAAAAAAAGTGAACGGATCAATTTCAGTTAGTGGCTAAGAAGAACGTAAGTATGATTACATTTCGGCAGCATATCTGACCGAAGGAGCGAGGAAGAAATTGCGAACCAGGTTGGGCATCTTTTGCAGCGAGCGCAAGAAACCGATTACCTTATGCTTGAGCTGGTCAGGCCCTGAAATGACCGTCCTGCCAATACGATGATGCTTTACATGGCTCCATACAAGTTCATCCGGGTTCAATTCAGGCGCATAAGGCGGCAGGTAAAACAGGCGAAGGCGGCCCTTGGTGCCTTGGACAAATTTCTTGACCTCTGCTGCACGATGTACTGGATGACCGTCCACGATGAGAAATATAGGGCCGTCTGCTTTCACAAGCAACCGCTTGAGAAAATCGACAAAAACCGCGGCCTTCAATTTCCCTTTGGAACAGACAAAGCGGAGATCGCCCTTGGGACTGATCGCCGAAAGCAGATTGACGCTGAATCTGGCACCCGTGGACTTCACAACAGGCGTCTGCCCGATTGGCGCCCACGTGGTGCCGCTATGATAATCGGATCGCACGCTGGCCTCATCCCCAAAGTAGATTGTCGCGCCCTGTCTCTTGGCCATCTGTCGAATCTTCGGATATTCCGCCTGCAACCACTTCTCCACTTCTTCCGGATTCTGTTGATAGGCTTTCGCAAGAGGCCGCTGCGGGGACAAACCCAGTTTGTTCAGCAGGCGGCCGACCGACACTGCCGAAAGCTTTACCTTAAATTCCCTGCGAATAAGGTCCCGTATCATCTCTCGCGTCCACAGAGCAAACTCAAACTGCAGCTGCTGAGGATTCTTCGTTGTGACGATTTTGTGCAATTTCTTCAATGCCCTGTCGTCAAGCTTCGGAGGGCGCCCAAAAAGCTTCTTGGCCTTCAGTGCCTCGATGCCGCCTTCCCGATAGGCTGCAAGCCATACGTAAATCCGAGGTCTCGTCATGCCAAGCGATTTGATGACCGCCTCCGGAGACTCTCCGGCTTCTACAGCCTTGACCGCTCGAATTCGAATCTCTTCGAGTGCTTCGTGAGACAGCTTGCGTCCATCCAGTTCCCGCATGGGTCATATTATAACATAATGTTCCCATACTTATGAACTTATTAGTAACAGCACGGAATATAAGGGGCGGCATCTGCAGGCCGCGCCATAAATCGGCCGCAGATGCTCCCTCTGCAAAACGGAAAACACAGACTACTGGGGCTTGATCCCCGCTGCTTTGGCTGTACGTGCAGCGGATTCCATTTCACCGCGAACAAACTTCGTGAATTCAGCCTGCGTCATGCCCAGCGGCTCAAATGAACTCTTTTTGAACTGCTCAATCATGTCCGGAGCAGCTAGTGCGCGTGTAACATCTTTTGCAATCCTGTCTCTGATGCCGGCGGGGATACCGGCAGGAGCCCAAATGCCCCACCATACGGTCGCCTTGAAGCCCGCAAGGCCAGCTTCAGCAATGGTCGGTACTTCCGGAAGTTCTTGCGAGCGTTTATCACCGGTTATACCCAGCGCGTGCAGCGTGCCCTCCCGAACTCCTTTCATCGTTATGGCAAGCGGAAGGATTGCATAGGTAATGCTGCCGTCTT
>JBFLXP010000477.1:0-2373 GCA_040757315.1 Nitrospirota bacterium | reverse complement strand
AATAGCTACAACTAAATCGATATTATATTTCATACTCGCCGGGCTGTGCGAAATTGTTGGAGGCTATCTTGTCTGGCTTTGGTTGCGTGAAGGGAGATCTTTGTTGTTTGCTCTCATCGGCGCAGTTATTCTCGTTATTTATGGTGTAATCCCTACTTTGCAGCCAGCCCATTTTGGTCGTGTTTATGCTACATACGGAGGCGTATTTATTGTTCTTTCAATCCTATGGGGGTGGCAAGTTGACAGGATACAACCAGATAAATTCGATATGATTGGTGGTTTAATTTCTTTGGTTGGTGTTGGAGTCATAATGTATTGGCCCCGTGGCTAACAATAAATAGAATTTCAGGCATAACGACCGCAAAAATAAATAAATTAAAACCAACAATAATTAGGATTGAGATCATTATGAAACTGCTTTTTTCGTACCTCAAACAATACTGGAAGTTGGTCGCGCTTGCCCTTGGGCTGGCAACGATTAACCAGACGTTCTCATTGCTCGATCCGCTTATCTTTCGGTACGTGATTGACGAGTATGCGATGCGTTTCAAGGAATACTCGACGGAGCAGTTTTTCAAAGGCGTGAGTCTCTTGTTGGCTGCCGCGGTCGGTGTTGCGTTTGTATCACGAGTGGCAAAGAATTTTCAGGATTACTTCGTCAATGTCATCACGCAGCGGCTCGGCGCTCAGATTTACTGCGATGGTTTGGATCACTCACTTGAACTTCCCTACCAGGTTTTTGAGGATCAACGAAGCGGAGAAACGCTCGGCAAACTGCAAAAAGTCCGGGCAGATGTCGAACGTCTGATCGCTGCCACCATTAATATCCTTTTCACAACGCTGGTGGGTGTCATATTTGTGATGGTCTATGCCATCAGCGTTCACTGGCTTATCGCGCCGGTCTATTTTCTTAGCGTTTTTCTCATCGGAGTGCTGAGTTCACTTCTCAGTAAGAAAATCAAGATAATTCAAAAAGTTATTGTTACAAAAACAACAGCGCTCGCCGGTTCGACAACAGAATCTCTCAGAAACATAGAGATCGTGAAAAGTCTGGGACTCGCACACCAGGAGATCAATCGCTTGAACGCCACAACGGGGAAGATCCTGCAATTGGAATTGAAGAAAATCCGTTATCTTCGCAGTCTAAGCTTTATTCAAGGAACATTAGTGAACTTCATTAGGACAAGCATTCTCTTCTTTATGCTGTATCTAATCTTTGCTCAAGAGATTACTGTCGGGCAATTTTTTTCTCTCTGGATTTACTCGTTCTGGATTTTCAGTCCGTTGCAGGAGTTCGGCAACATCATCAACATTTACAGAGAGGCAGAAGTATCGCTGAAGAACTTTGAAGATATTTTGAACACGCCGAAGGCACTGAAACCTGTTTCACCGGTATCGCTCGCCGGCATTACTGCACTTGCGTTCGACGGTGTCAGCTTTAAACATCAATCTGCAACCAACTACGCATTGAATGGCATTTCATTCAACACCACCGTCGGTGAAACCATCGCATTTGTCGGACCGTCGGGATCGGGCAAAACAACGTTGGTGAAACTGCTTGTCGGTCTTTACGCTCCCCAGTCAGGGAGAATTTTATACAACGGGCATCCCGGCACGCAAATCGACTTTGACAAACTGCGGGAAAGGATCGGTTTAGTTACACAGGATACCCAGCTTTTCTCCGGCACAATTAGGGAAAACCTTCTGTTCGTCAATCCGAAGGCGAGCGATGCAGAATGTCTGGAGGCGTTGCAAAAAGCTGCGTGCCAAAGTTTGCTTGCTCGCGCCGACAAGGGATTAGATACGATGATTGGCGAAGGTGGCGTGAAAGTGTCAGGTGGTGAGAAGCAGCGGCTTTCGATAGCCCGGGCATTGTTGCGACGGCCAAGCCTGCTCGTGTTTGACGAGGCCACCTCCTCGCTCGATTCGCTCACCGAGGAAGAGATAAGTGAAACCATCCGGGATGTCTCCATGCGAAAAGACCTTATCACCATTCTCATTGCCCACAGACTCTCCACGGTGCTGCACGCAGATAAGATATTCGTGTTGGAGAAAGGTGAGATTGTCGAGTCCGGACAACATTATGATCTGCTGAAGCTCAAAGGTCTCTACTATGCCATGTGGCGGCAACAAATTGGCGAGCGCCAGGACGGAACCCTCCGACCAGCACTTACCGGTGCCAGGGAGATGGTGAATAATTGACATTATATCGTTTGTGAGTCCGTAGAGAATCATTCTCATTCAAAATTACCAGGAGACAACTAAAATGAAATTTTTCAGAGTATCGAAAGTTGCTGTCAAGATATTGGCGGCGAATAAGGCTCGTTCCTTTTTAATGATGCTGGGCTTCATCATCGGCATTGCCACACTGAC
>JBFLXP010000476.1:0-2374 GCA_040757315.1 Nitrospirota bacterium | reverse complement strand
CCCCGGCGTTGAATCTTTCAGTGTCGGCGTCACGCCGCCCTGTTTGATCCGTTCGTGAGTGGAGCGCCTCCCCATGCGGAGATCGCCGAGGCGTTGTATGATCACACCTTTGCCGAGGAGATTCGCAAGTCCCGCTATATACCTCCCGTACAATATAGGCTCATCAAAGGGCTCCGTAAAGAACGTACTCACGAGAAGTGCGAAATTCGTGTTCTTCGATTGCGCACGGGCATAGCTGTGACCGTTGACCGTCCATATTCCTTTCAGATATTCCTTCACGACCTCACCGTTGGGGTTGACACAGAAGGTCCGGACTTTGTCATCGAAAGTCTTAGAATAGTAAACGAGCTTCGGTTCATAGGCAACGCGGGTGAGGTGCTCAAAGACAGATGCCGGAATTTCAACTCTCACGCCGATATCGACGGGATTCTTGAGAAGCTTGAGTTTCAGCCTTTTCGCCTCTCCTTCAAGCCACCGGGACCCCTCGCGTCCGGGCGCGAGAACCACAAAGTCGGAAAAGATTTTGGCGCCGTCTTTCATTTTGATGCCCGTTATACCGCCCTTTCTGGTCAATATTCTTATTGCTTCCGCGCCGAACATGATATCTATTTTTCCCGCGAGCGCGTCTTTCATATTTTTCAGTACCTTCTTACATCTGTCAGTTCCGATATGCCGGATTTTCGAAGGTATCAACTGAAGGTTATACGACGCTGCGCGTTCAACTATACGGGCTATTTCCGCCTCATTTCTGCCATAAACTTCATTCGGCGCGCCGTGCTCCCTGTAAATGTCATCGACATACGAGAGTAACGACTTCAGTTCGTCTTCACTCACAAACCTCGAAAGATAACCTCCGATCTCCGGAGAGAGGGTAAGTTTGCCGTCACTGTATGCGCCGGCGCCGCCCCACCCGCTGAGCAGCGAGCATTCAGGGCATGCCTTGCAGGAGATTTCACGAATCTTCATGGGGCATGCTCTCTTTTCTATGTCCCTGCCCTTTTCGACGATCAGAATCTTCGTCTTCCCATTTACCTTCAGCAGTTCGATTGCAGAGAAGATTCCCGCAGGACCGGCGCCCACTATTATGACATCGTAATTCTTCACGAGAGTGTGTCATTCCGATCCGTCGGGAGGCGAGACGGATGTTTCGGAATCTCGCGGTCGACGGAAAAGCGAGATAAAACATTCAGGATCATCGCTTCATATCCTCAGTTTCAGCCGCTCTTCAAGGAACGCCAGAGCTTCGTAGTTCGTCAGGTCGAGGTGGATAGGCGTGATAGAAACGCAGTTATCCATAATGGCCTGGATATCGGTGTCCTCGCCGTGTTCCCAGTAAGGCTGGCCGCCGCCGATCCAGAAGTGTTTCTCGCCGTGAGGATCGAAGGTCTCCTGAATCGAATCGTCATAGATGCGCTTCCCCTGTCTTGTGAATCTCACTCCTCTGATTTCCTCTATGGGGACATTGGGCACGTTCGCGTTCAACAATGTATCGTAGGGCAGGGAATTGTCGAGGATGTAACGTCCGACATCACGCGCGATTCCCGCCGCCGTGTCGAAATGAAGAACCGACGTCCTTTTGTTCAATACAAGAGATACGGCAAAGGCGGGAATGCCCATGATTGTGCTCTCGATCGCAGCGGAGACCGTTCCTGAATAGGTTATATCGTCGCCCAGATTCCCGCCCCTGTTTATGCCGGATACGACAAAGGAGGGATGTTCAGGAAGTATTTTGTTTATACCGATGGCTACACAATCGGTCGGGGTGCCGTTGACGCTGAAAAAATAGTCCCCGAGTTTCTCCACTTTCAGGGGACGGTGCATGGTAAGGGCGTGGCTCACAGCGCTTCTCTCTCTGTCGGGCGCTACAACAAAAGCTGTTCCCATCTCTTTCATGACTTCGAAGAGTGCGAGAAGACCGGGTGAGCGGATTCCGTCGTCGTTTGTAACAAGGATCAGGGGCATTAGTGGTATTGTATCAAAATAACGGTCGGTTTCGTAGGGGCGCACGCTACCGCGCCAGCGACGAGATCCCGAATCAAGTTCGGGATGACACCCTCAAACAACCGCTGCGTTATCCTCTTGTCATGCTGAACTTGTTTCAGCATCTCGTTGTTCTCCGCCTCGTCTTACACCTCATCGGGACAACCCGTGATCCAGCTTCAGAAATTGAGTCCCATCACTTGATTCCACAAAAGCCGTGTTGCCGATATATTGGCAGTTGCGGCGGGAGGACTCGTGCTCTATACTCTAAATAGTGTCTGTCCATAAATTAAGTATCCAGGTAATCTGTCATTCCCCGACTTGATCGGGGAATCCAGTCTTTTCAATACGTTCTGGATTATCCGGTCAAGCCGGATAATGACAAAATAAGACT
>JBFLXP010000475.1:0-2378 GCA_040757315.1 Nitrospirota bacterium | reverse complement strand
AGACCAGTGTGATGACTGCCTCGATTCATACGTATGGTTCTTTGATTTTCTGAAGAAGAAGGCAGGCTCATACAAGGGGACCAATAACTGCAGCCTCAAGACCTATGTCTGGTCTTTGGTCAATTCCAACTCGACGTATATAGAATGGTTAAGGTGGAAATATGGAAGGGCCTTTTAGCAAGACCGTTATAGAGAGGTTCCCGGCGGTAATAAAAGCCCTCGATGAAACCTGTCAACAGGTATTTATCTACCTGCGTCTGCGCAAAAGTGAAAATGAGATAGCGTATCTGCTCAAGTTGTCCATTGATGAAGCCAGAGAAAAAATCGAAATCGTAAGGAATGAACTTAGCAGGGCCGGCCAGCTCGATTTGATCGAAGACCCCCGAATGGTCTCCATTCACTCGGATGACCCCGACACACCGGACATCCCGATTGCGTCAGAAGGACTTGATATAGATGACAGGCTTATTGTCAAGGAGTTTGTTTCATGCGTTAAGGACATTGTCGGGAAACTTCCCGGTCATCAGGCGAACCTTCTGCTGCTCAAGTACAGACACCAGTTGCCGGCAAAAGAGATCCTCGGTTTCTGCAAACATATGGGGACAAGTCTGGTATCCGGCAAGGACATTGCTGAGCTGAAAGAACAGGACGTGTTCTATGCCCTGAATACCGCGTTGAAAGAGGTCCTGAAACGGTTAAAATCCCGTTACAAAGGTGATGAATCGTTCAGCATGGACAATCTCAAATATATATTTGAGGAGATCGGGCTGTGATGGCCCAAATGTCGTACCTACTGTCCGTCAATATAATTCTGTGAACTACTGTCAGCTGAAAAAGCAGGGAGCTTCTAAAGATCCATGAAAAAGAGAATGATCTGTTTGTTTATCTTATTGTTCGTGATGGGAATATTAGGGACTGCGTGCACAAAAAACAGACTCCGGGAGCAGGAAGCGAAAGCTTTTTTTGATGACAGATTAGAGGAGGCTTTAGAGATTCAGAAGAAAATATATGAAATGGATAAGGAGTCGGATGATTATGAAGGCATGGCAGGTTCGCTGGAATCCCTCGGGTTCCTCAACTCTAGGCTCGGCCGGTATGATGAGGCGCTCTCCCTCAATGAAGAAGCCTTGAAAATTGCCAGAGAACATAAATTCCCGGCGCGTATATCGACAGGTCTGGATAATATCGGAAAAATTTTCTATGCGCTCGGCCGGTATGATGAGGCTATTGTCAACTTTGAGGAATCATTGAAGATAAAAAGGTCACTGCCGGTACCGTCTTACACCATAGGCACAGGGGCGGACCCACGTCTTTCTATTTCATATAGCCTGAATAATATCGGGTTTGTGTACCTGTCAATGCATAAATACAGGGAGGCGGAAGAGAAATTTCTTGAAGCGAAACGCTTGACTGAAAAGATAACAAATGAAGTAACGGTGCCTTTGACTTTGGTCGAACTTTATATTGCTACTGGCAGATATGAAAAAGCTCTAAGCATGATTACGGATGCATACGTCAATAAAAACGGTTTAGGGTTTTATACACATAAAGGACTTGTGTTAAAAGGAACGGGGCGTTTTAAGGAGGCTTCGCATGAATTTCTCGAAGCAGTCCTCTTAACAGAGGATGCGAGACAGAAGATCAAAGGAGAAAAATCAGGCTTTTTTGGCTCCGCCGGATTTTACGGAGGAAGAATCAGGCCGTACAAAGGGCTTGTATCGACTCTCTCTGAGCGGGTGGTCGGCGGGGAATCCTCTGATGGTTTTTTTGCCTCTTACGGGAAGGATCTGGCGTCGACCGCTTTCCACTTTGCCGAGTTCACTAAGGCAAGGGTCCTCCTCGACTCAATCGCGGAATCTTCAAAGAGATATGATAATACAGAGCTTGCGCCTGATATAAGGGAAAAAGAGAGAGATCTTGTGGGTCAATTCTCGGTAATGGAGGGCCGTTGGGAAGATTTATATAAAAATCGCAGCGAATATGTCGGGAGAAGAAACAACCTCAAAAAAGAGCTTGACTCACTCATAGTCACATTGAGAAAAGATTACCCGCTGTACGCCGCGCTCCATTATCCATACCCGGTCCGCCCGGAGGAGCTGCCTTTAAAAGACAATGAAGTCCTCCTGGAGTACGCTGTCGGTGATGATGCCTGCTATGTTTTTCTGGTAGACGTTCAGAAGGGCGCGAGACCCGATGTCAGGAGACTCGTAAAAATACCGATCGGTAAAACGGCGCTTGAGGAAAAGATCAAGGCCTTCATGGAGCCGATGAATACGAGGCGGATAGGGGGATTTTCCGTAAAGCAGGCAAAGGAGCTTTACGATCTGTTGCTTGCGGACGCACTGAAAGACGTAAATAACCGGCCGCCTTCTTTCGAT
>JBFLXP010000474.1:0-2393 GCA_040757315.1 Nitrospirota bacterium | reverse complement strand
GCATGGGGAAGGAAGAGGAGTTTATCGGCGTCAATACGATGGAGGATCTTGATAGGGCAAGGTCTCTCATGAAGCTCCGGATGATCAGGAAATTTTCGGGTAAAGGTGTAACTTTTGTGGAGGCGGGTTCCGTATTCATTTCTTCGGATTCGGATATAGGAAGAAACACGACGCTGTATCCCAACGTTCATCTTGAAGGGAAGACAAGGATAGGCAAAGGCTGTGTGATCTATCCGAATGTCAGAATCTGTAACAGCATCATAGAGGACGGCGCTGTGATCAAGGATTCAACCCTTATAGAGGATTCCGTTGTCGGGAAAAAGGCCTCGGTAGGGCCCTTTGCTCATATCCGCCCCGGCTCAGTTATCGGAATGGAGGCGAGGATAGGCAATTTTGTCGAGGTGAAGAAATCCGTGATCGGCCGGGGAACAAAGGCCTCGCATTTGACGTATCTGGGCGATGCCCGCATTGGGAGAGATGTCAATATCGGCGCCGGCACGATAACCTGCAACTATGACGGCCGTAGGAAGAATGTGACTACGATAGAAGACCGGGTGTTTATCGGGAGCGATTCCCAGATCATCGCTCCGGTAAGAATAGGCAGAAAAGCCTATGTCGGCGCCGGCTCGACGATAACGAAGGATGTCCCTTCTCTGGCCCTCGCTCTCAGCAGGATAAAACAGACGAATATCGAAGGGTGGGCGCTTAAAAGACAGTTAAAAGTGAAGAGTGGAAAGCTGAAAGTTGAAAAAAGAAAAAATAGAGATAAATAGATTTATGGAAAGACCACGAATAGGTTTGTGTTCTCGTTCAAGTTCTGTCATGCCGGCTTGTCCGGCATCTTTCTTCCGGAAGGATTCCAGACAAGCTGGAATGACAGCCTTTGGCATGTGGAAGAGTTGAGTCTTTTATGATGAATATTCATCTAAAGGGCATGGCTGGAAACTTCACTCTTCACTGTGAGCTTTTCACTTTCTTTTGATATGTGCGGGATTATCGGATACATAGGTCATAGGAATGCGGTCCCGGTAGTGCTCGAAGGGCTGAAGCGTCTCGAATACAGGGGATACGATTCTGCAGGGGTTGCTTTTTTTTCGGACAACCGCATTCACGTGAGAAGGAGTCAGGGGAAAATTAAGGAACTCGCCGCACTCATAGATTCAGAAAACCCGTACAGCAATGTAACGATCGGACATACGAGATGGGCTACCCATGGAAGGCCTTCGGAAGAGAACGCCCATCCTCACCGTTCCGACGGCATCGTGCTCGTGCATAACGGCATCATCGAGAACTATCTCCCCCTGAAACAGAGGTTAACGGCAAAGGGATATCATTTCACGTCGCAGACCGATACGGAAGTGCTCTGTCACCTTGTCGCGGACTATGCGAAATCACTTCCCTTTGAAGATGCGGTTAGGCGGGCATTGAAGGAGGTGAAGGGGACTTATGCGCTCGCCGTTATGAGGGAAGATGAGCCGGACAAAATAATCGCCGTCAGGAAGGATAGTCCCCTTGTTGTTGGGGTGGGTGCGGGGGAGGCATTCGTCGCATCGGACATCCCGGCGTTCCTCAGTTATTCAAGGGAAGTGATCTATGTGGATGACGAGGAGATGGTAGTCCTCCGGAGCGACGGAGTGAAGATAATCGGACTGGACGGCGCGGTGAAGCAGAAGAAGACGACCAATATATCTTGGAGCCCGTCTATGGCGGAAAAAGGCGGATACCGCCATTTCATGCTCAAGGAGATATACGAGCAGCCGAGGGCCATCGCGGATACACTGAGGGGCAGGTTTGACGCCGAGAGCGGCGAGGTCTATCTTGATGAGTTCGGCCTAACGAGAGATGACGTCGAAGCGGTGAGAAAAATATGGATCGTTGCCTGTGGTACTTCTTACCACTCGGGGCTGATCGGCAAATACATGATCGAAAACCTTGCCCGTGTTCCCGTCGAGGTTGACATCGCTTCGGAATTCCGCTACAGGAATCCACTCGTCGGTTCACAAGATCTTATGGTAGTCATCACGCAATCGGGAGAAACGGCCGACACTCTGGCTGCCCAGAGGGAGGCAAAGAGGCTTGGGGCAAGAGTGCTCACCATATGCAATGTCTTGGGCAGCACATCGTCCAGAGAGGCTGACGCGGTTTTCTACACCCATTCAGGCCCTGAAATCGGCGTCGCTTCGACGAAGGCTTTTACTACTCAGATTGTGGGTCTCTATCTTCTTGCTGTGGCTCTCGGCGGCGTGCGGAACAGTGCGTCAAACGGAACGACGAAGGAATTGCTGGGGGAGTTGTTGATGCTTCCCGGTAAAGTCGAAAGCGCCCTGGCGGCCGACGCGCAGATCAGCGGGATGGCCAAGGATTATTTCAAGGCGCGGGGGTTTCTGTATCTC
>JBFLXP010000473.1:0-2401 GCA_040757315.1 Nitrospirota bacterium | reverse complement strand
AAACGGTTTCGCTTCAATGGGATTTGCCGTACCGGCAGCCGTGTCGGCAAAACTGCTGTTTCCGGAAAAAAGAGTACTGGCCGCGGTGGGAGACGGCGGGTTTCTAATGTCTCTTTGCGAGTTGAATACCGCCGTCAGACTCGGAACGAACTTTGTGTGCCTTGTCTTCAACGACGGAGGATACGGTCTGATAGAATGGAAAGAGAAGCTGCGTTTCAATAAAGACTTCTTCGTTAAATTCGCCAATCCGGACTTTAAGAAACTCGCGGAGTCCTTCGGCGCGAGAGGCTACAGAGTTACCTCGGATGATGAACTTCTGCCGATACTCGAGGATGCGTTTGCACAGCCTGTCCCCTCCGTCATCGACTGCCCGGTGGATTATTCCGAGAACCTCATACTTTCTGAAAAACTCGGCAGACTCATCTGTCCGACATGACATGTTAAAATATTGTGCTCATGAATAACACATGCCCGACAGAACTAACCAGAGAACCCAAAATAGCCTACTTCTCGATGGAGATAGGCATTCAGAACGATATCCGGACATACAGCGGAGGTCTCGGCGTTCTCGCCGGAGACACGATAAGGACAGGCGCCGACTTGAAACTGCCGATGGTTGCGGTCACACTGGTCAGCAAAAAAGGGTATTTCCGGCAGGAACTCGACGAATGCGGAAGGCAGTCCGAACTCGCCGACCCATGGGACCCCGCAAGCCATATGACGCATCTTCCTGCCAGAGTTTCCGTCCGGATCGAAGGACGCGACGTCTCCGTGCAGGTGTGGCAGTACAACGTTCAGAGCCTTACGAAAGGATGCATACCGATCTTCTTTCTGGATACCGATGTCCAGGAAAATACGCCTGAGGACAGAGAGATTACCGCGTATCTTTACGGTGGCGACCTCGCCTACAGGCTCAAACAGGAGATCGTCCTCGGTATCGGTGGTGTCCGTATGCTTCACGAACTCGGATTCGAGATCAAGAAATATCACATGAACGAAGGCCATTCCAGTCTTCTCACTCTCGAGCTTCTCAACAGGTTCAAGCGCCCCATCGAAGATGTTTGGGACGAAAAACTCGTTTGGGATGTCGACCGCGTGAAGGACCTCTGCGTTTTTACGACCCATACTCCCGTTGAAGCCGGACATGACCGCTTCCCGTATGACCTTGTGGAAAAAGTGATGGGAGAATTCATCCCCCTCAACATCCTCAAGGAACTTGGCGGCAAGGATGGCTTGAATATGACCCGTCTTGGTCTCAACCTGAGTGAATTCATCAACGGCGTTGCAAAAAAGCACGGCGAAGTCTCCCGCAACATGTTTCCCGGTTATGAAATCAGCGCTATAACGAACGGCGTACACACCTTCACGTGGACATGCGACAGCTTCAAAAGACTGTACGACAAATATCTTCCCGGATGGGCGAACGAACCGGAACTATTCGTGAGAGTCGGCCGCATTCCCGACGAAGAAATCTGGGCTGCGCACATGGAGGCGAAGAAGAGTCTTTTTGATTATGTGAAAACCACGACCGGCATTGCCCTGGATCCTGACATCCTCACTATAGGATTCGCCAGAAGGGCAACTGCTTACAAAAGAGCCGATTTGATATTCAGCGATGTGGAGAGGCTAAAAAGAACCGCCGGAGGGAAACTTCAATTCGTTTTTGCGGGCAAGGCCCATCCGAGGGACGAAGCCGGGAAAAAACTTATCGAAAGAATCTTTATGATACGGGAGAAGCTGAAAGACTCAGTACCGCTGGCATACCTCAAGAATTACAACATGTACACGGCACTGAAACTCGTGTCCGGCGTTGATGTGTGGTTGAATACCCCGATGAGGCCGCGGGAAGCCTCGGGCACCAGCGGAATGAAAGCGGCTCATAACGGAGTCATGAATTTCAGTGTTCTCGACGGCTGGTGGATAGAGGGTCATATCGAAGGGTACACGGGCTGGGCTATAGGTCCGACCGCTACGGAGACGCTGCTCGTTGAGACTTCGGATACGTCTGATGCAGACGATCTCTACCATAAACTGGAAAAAATTATTATTCCCCTATATTACGAGGACAGGCATATGTGGGTCGGGATGATGCAGAACGCGATAGGTAAAAACGCTTACTATTTCAACAGCCACCGCATGATGCGTCGTTACGTAACGGACGCGTATATCAGATAAAGACAGGTAGAGGTGTAGGCAGAGATAAGAAAGCTGTGATTTTTTCTGTTCCTGTACCTTTACCTCTTCCCGTGTTTCTATTCTTTTGCCCTTCTCACTTCCGCTCCGATCTTTCTGAGTTTTTCCTCCATCTTCTCGTAGCCTCTGTCAAGATGATAGATCCTGTGTATGGTAGTCTCTCCTTTTGCTGCAAGAGCTGCAACAATGAGAGACGCACTCGCCCGCA
>JBFLXP010000472.1:0-2410 GCA_040757315.1 Nitrospirota bacterium | reverse complement strand
ATATCGATCGGGGAGGTGCGCCTCCGTCAGGGGATACTCCCGACGAAAGGCGTCTGAGGGAAAGATTCGCGTCAGGAGGATTCGGTCATCCCTGTCTTCAGTTCGGTACATCGGATTGATGATGAGATGATCATCAGGAAGAAGCAGCTCATCCCAAGGATCGTCGACAATGGTTGCAGGCAAATGCCGGGCAACGATAAGGGCGTCGGCATCCCGAATCTGCTTTTCGGTATATTTCTCCGATGTATCCAAACGCCTGTCTTGGATGAAATTCTCGATTACCTTGTTCTCCGGCAGCAGCAGAATGTCATTGTCGCGGAAAATGCGCCGGGTTGCGGCAGGAGACAAAGGCCGGCCGGCCGACGCATTTTCTTTAAAGGCATTATGCAGATGCAGGATCAGATTGAATCCTTCCGGCTTTGTCACACGGTTGAATTCCTTGGCCAGCAATGCACGGTTGTCAATATAGTGGAAAGAGTCCATCATGAAAGCGACCGAAAATTGATCATCCTTGAAGGGGAGACCGGCATTCATGTCGGCCTGGATGAAATCGGCCCGGGAGAAATACCTTTTCGCCAGATAGAGACTCCGGAAATCCCCGTCGATGCCGATCATTTTCTCGGCAGGAATCGATCGGGACAGGATGAAGGAGGCATGGCCGGACCCGCAACAGACCTCCAAAATCCTTCCTCCTTTATGGCGGATCATGGATACAAAGGGATAAAGAGACCAGAATGTCTGGCAGGAAAAGCGGTGCCTGAGGTATTGGTCGTGGTCGCCATCACCCAATACATCCGTGAAAGAGATATTGTCATTGAAATACTTGGAATATCGATAATTTAAACAAGCGGTTATGGTCCCGAGAATAGCTTTTCTGAATAGCTTCAACGCTTTGAATGATTCAGAATAAACGAGCAGGCGGCAGATATCATCGGCATAATTGGCCATGGCAAAGAGCGCCGCTTTTTTGAAGTCCCGCTCCTTCAGGAAACGCAGTACAAATTTTTTCACGGGAGAATTCTTCAGAATCAGCACGCCATAACAGACCGGATAGGTGTCGCATTCGCAACGCAGAGACCCATGGATCAAAGTTTCCGGAGTATCCTCATAGATATCTTCGATTCCTATATCGGCCTCGCAGAGGGGACAGCGGAGGATTGCCGGCAAGGTTTTTCTCATGCGCTTCACATTCTTTCTTGTTCTATGGCTTTGGTCATATCGCCCTCATGCCATTCTTTTGTCCGGGAACCATCAGGGCACATGTAATAACTCAAACTGTCTGTAGAAGTTCTCGACGCGCAGGTATGAAACAATCTTCGTCATAGCCGCCAGATCCCTGCCGTAAAAATTCAATGCCCTTTCGATGGCGTCGATCTGATTGTGATCCAAAAAAAATCGACACTTCCTCGGTTCTGAAAACTTCAGATCAGAAAGGGGGACTTTCCGCATGTCGCTGTTCAGGAATCGCTCAATGTCATAAGTCAGGGCGAAGGACTTGGGCGCGTAGTCTCCTTTGAAAAGATTGGCCTTCCGCAAGACCTCGTAGGCCAGAATATCGTCAATCAGCACGACCAGTTGATCGTCCAGTTTCCCGGCTTCATCGATGACTTCGATGACGGTGTCGCGGGCAATAGCGGCGAGATCGGTCAGATATTCATTGGTGAGTATCGACTTGTATTTGAAGATCAGTTTACCGCCGAGCTCGCCGGAGAGGAATTTTGCTATATTCTCGGGCTTCGACGTAAAGCGCCTGAGATCATCATAGGATTCCCAGAGTTCGTCTTTTGTCTCGGCGATGAACGCCTCGATGATGCTGGAAATGCTGGAACGTTCCACCGATTCCCACACCCTCCTGATCCATGCGAACCGCGAGACGTCGGCATCTTTGACCAGCTTCAGCAATACCTGGAAGACGCCCTGGTTGTAAAAGGTATCCACGACCAGATCAAATCCTCGGCATCGAAAGTATTCCTCATAGGAAAGGTCTTTGAGGGAGGTCACTATCTCCTCGATCTCGGCGGTCACGATTCTCGTGTTTGCATCGAACGCGTAGTTACCGTAATCGAAAGGAATCACCCGAAAATGGGTCCCGAATTCAAACTCAGATCCCTTTTCGTGTGCCTGAGCATAAATGGGCGTACCCATCAGCAGAATGAGCTGGTACATGCGGATGTTGGTAAAACCAACATCGATCAGATCGGCAAGCGACTGGAGGTGCCGTTCCGCCGAGTCGCCCGGCAGGCCAAGGATCACTTCGGAGTGACTCTCGGCGCCAATTTTGTTGGCGTCTTCGGCCAGACGGAAGATCTGTTCGATGTTTACGTTCTTCCGATTGACGTTTTCCAGTACTGTCGGATTCGTGCTCTGCACCGAACCGGATACCCTGATTCGTCCGCGGACGGTTTTCGAT
>JBFLXP010000471.1:0-2413 GCA_040757315.1 Nitrospirota bacterium | reverse complement strand
CGCAGAGATCCTCCCCTTCGCCTGCTCTACAAGGTCGGGTTTGGTTTGTGCCATATTGGAACCCGATGAAGCGGCCGAATTATACGGGAACGGCGACGTTGCCGACAATCTTCCCCAGAAATATTTGGGACTGTCGAATGGCTGTCCGATTAAGGAAGATCCGGCAGGCTTTCCATTTTTCACGATAACACTGCCGTTCGCCTGAACAGGAAAAAGCAGTTGCGCTATGCCAGCTACGGCGAGGGGATAGAGTATTCCCGTTATTATGGTGAACACAAATAATGAGACTATCACCGGTCGTATTAGTTTTGACATTTCATTCACCTCACGCCAGATTCAAAAAGGTTATGATTATATCGATCAGTTTAATGAAAATAAAAGGAACGATCAGTCCTCCGAGACCGTAAATGAGAAGGTTGTTTCGCAGGACAACGCCGGCCCTGCGCGGGCGGTAGGTGATGCCTCGCAGCGCCAACGGTATCAAAGCAATTATGATCAGAGCGTTGAATATCACCGCGGACAATATGGCGCTCTGTGGAGTCGAAAGCCCCATGATGTTAAGTACGGCCAATTGAGGATAGGTGACAACAAACGCGGCGGGCAGGATCGCAAAATATTTTGCCACGTCATTGGCGATGCTGAAAGTAGTCAAAGATCCCCGTGTCATCAGAAGCTGCTTTCCGATCTCAACTATCTGAAGGAGCTTTGTGGGGTTGGAGTCGAGGTCGACCATGTTCCCCGCTTCTTTTGCGGCCTGCGTACCTGTATTCATAGCGACTGCAACATCGGCCTGGGCAAGCGCCGGGGCATCGTTCGTCCCGTCGCCCGTCATGGCAACAAGCCTCCCCCCGGCCTGATATCCTCTTATCATATCCAGTTTTGCCTGCGGAGTCGCCTGTGCCAGGAAATCATCTACCCCGGCTTCTGCCGCGATAGCAGCGGCAGTGAGCGGATTGTCTCCTGTGATCATTATTGTCTTAATGCCCATGTCTCTCAACTCTGCGAACCGCTCACGTATGCCGCCCTTGACAATATCGTCAAGACGGATCACGCCGAGAACTTCCTTATTTTCGGCGACCACAAGCGGCGTGCCGCCCTCTCTGCCGATTTCGCTGACGGCATGCCGTATATCCTGTGGGAAAATGCCTCCTTTTTTATTCACGTACTCTTCAACGGCATCCGCCGCTCCTTTGCGTATTTCCCTTCCGTTGAGATCCACGCCGCTCATCCGGGTATGCGCGGAGAAAGGAATGAACTTCGCTCCGAGCGCGTTAATGTCATGTTCTCTGAGGCCATATTTCTTTTTGGCGAGAACCACGATGCTGCGCCCTTCCGGCGTCTCATCAGCGAGGGAGGCGAGCTGGGCTGCGTTGACTAATGCCTCGGCTTGTACTCCGGGAGAAGGAACGAAAGCCGTTGCCTGCCTGTCGCCGAGCGTTATGGTTCCGGTCTTATCGAGGAGAAGCACATCCACATCCCCTGCCGCCTCAACGGCGCGTCCGGACATGGCAATAACGTTGGCCTGAATAAGCCGGTCCATTCCTGCGATTCCGATCGCGGAAAGAAGACCGCCGATCGTAGTCGGGATGAGACAAACAAGAAGTGAAACGAGTACGGCAACAGTGACCGGAGTTCCCTGTCCGGCCGCTGTAACGCTGAAGATAGAAAAGGGCAGCAGCGTTGCGACGGCAAACAGAAAGATAATGGTCATCCCGGCAAGCAGAATATCCAAAGCGATCTCATTCGGAGTTTTTTGCCTCTTTGCTCCTTCAACCATCGATATCATACGGTCGAGGAAGGTCTCACCCGGGTTTGTGGTGATGCGCACCACCAACCAGTCGGAAAGGACGAGTGTGCCTCCGGTCACGGCAGACCGGTCGCCGCCGCTTTCGCGGATGACAGGCGCGCTCTCGCCGGTTATGGCGCTTTCATTCACCGAGGCAACTCCTTCAATAACCTCTCCGTCTCCGGGTATGATATCTCCGGCTTCCACAAGCACGAAATCGTCTTTCCTTAACTGTGAGGAAGGAACAGTCGTGATCTTAGAATCCCTTTCGGGCCGTGCGAGCTTTTTTGCCTGAACATCTCTGCGCGACGCGCGCAGCGCTTCCGCCTGTGCCTTGCCCCTGCCTTCGGCCACTGATTCGGCAAAATTAGCAAAGAGTACGGTAGCCCAGAGCCAGATTGAAATGTGGAGTATAAACCATGGCGATTCCGCGCCCTGAACGAAAAGAGCCCTGAGGAAAAGAAAAGTCGTCAGGATGCTGCCCACCTCAACCACAAACATGACCGGGTTTCGGACCTGGTTCCTTGGATTGAGTTTCTTCAGCGAATCTATCAGGGCGCGCCGGATGATCCGTGCCTCAAATAGAATATGCTGTTTCCTTCTGCGCATCATGAAATAGTCCTCCTT
>JBFLXP010000470.1:0-2424 GCA_040757315.1 Nitrospirota bacterium | reverse complement strand
TCGGTGATAATATTTTGAACAGCCCTTCCATTCAGCTTGTTCATTCGATGAACATTTGTTTAAAGAAGGCTGGCTATACCTCAAGAAGCATGATGACAAAACTTATTCCCTGACTGATTGCATATCGTTTGTTGTTATGAACAGACAGGATATTAAAACAGCTCTGACTTTTGATTCGCATTTTCTTCAAGCCGGTTTTGCAGTTCTTCCTTTAATGGTATAAAACCCCACTCTCGATATGCTCATAAAGCTTTCCCACGCCCTTGAAGTCGAGATATGGGAAATGTTCGATTTCGGACATGTCCTCAGCCAGAAGGAACTCAAAGAAACGTTCCAGAACCTCGCCAAATCCGCCGACGAATCCACCCTCCTCCTCGCCCTGTAAGTAATAAGGGCAACTTAGCAATGCCGCCGTCGGCGCTTGAACTGTTTACAACTTCTTCCTAATCTCGGAGACTTTGAACAACGTCACATCATGCCCTTTGCGCCTTTTTGGCGAATGAAATACAGGCGCCGCTTCTGATTTCAGAGGTTGAATTATCCACATTGAAGGCTGATAGTAAATCCTGCCGATACAGTGCCTGCCTTTCAATATGGACAAAACAGTATCACCTTCATTAATTCTTGAAGAAGGTTCAATTAAGAGCAGATCTCCGTCTTCTATATCGGAACCCAGGGAGCTGCATGATGTCACGAACAATGCCGAGGAGTCTCTCGAAAGCGACGGCTCGAAGCACTCGGGCTTGTCGCCTATCCGAAGACGGCAACCTGATGCTATGAACTTCTGAAGAGCGATAACCGGTATCATCCTGGCTGCCTCATAGTGCGAGACATCTTCAGAGACGGTCAGAGCCTCTTCCAGGAGATGCGACAGCGGTATTTCGAGTGCGGCAGCCAGCCTTTCAATAGTCTCGGTCTTGAGGTTTTGCTGTCGTCCGGCTTCAATGCGGGCAATGCTGGGTTGAGATATGCCGCTTTTATGGCTCAACTCCATTTGAGACAGTCCAAGCTTTTCCCTCAAGAGTTTCAGCCGCTCTCCAATAATTCCCATGGTGATTAAATTTACACGTGCCTTAGTATATTAAACAATATTGCGTATGAATAATGGTTGACATTAACTATTCACGCAGGTATAATGGTAAGCGAATTCAATTCATATGAGGAGGTGATGCATAATGAAGCTTGCGGAACTGTTGAACGAGAGGAAGGCTGTAAAGACGGAGATCAAGAAACTGAAGGAACGTCTACATCTTGCCGCCAAAATGCAGGAAGGGGACAACGAGCCTGCGGAGTCGCCCGAAGCGCTGAGGGAGACGTTGATCGGGCTTTATGGAAGGCTCTCGGACTTAATTATGCAAATAAACCGCACCAATATGGAGAACCATATCGAGGGCAAGACGATCATGGAATTAATTGCAGAAAGGGACCATGCAATAGCGATTGCCGAAATGCTTCATGATCTGGCCGAGGCAGCTACACCGAAGCCTGAGAGGTTTTCGAGGAACGAAATCCGTTATGTCACTACGATCGATATTAACTCCGTTAGAAAAGAAGCTGACACGTATTCGAAACTCGCACGGGAAATAGATAACAAGATACAGGCATCGAACTGGAGCATCGAGGTCGCATAAGCCGAGAGTTGGTAGCTTTCTGTTATATTGAGGGATGCAAACCCGCATAGTGTCAGGACTATGAAAGGGCCCGACTGATAATCGGAGAACAAGGTTCGACTCCTAATTACTGTGACAGCACAAGGTTACAGAAGCAGGCGGGAAGCCATCTGAATGTTACGGTAACTACCGGCATCCTGATGTAACGGTAAAGCGAGGGTGGGAACGGGGAACTCTGCGTTATGGGTAAAGTATATAAAGACAAGAAGTCCAACGGCTGCGCATTATGCAAGCCTCACAAGCACGGATGGGCTCCGAAAAAGAAGGCAAGGACTATGGCTGTGGAGAAACAAATAGACAAAGAAATGGCCGAGACACTGGCCGATTCAGATAACAGTGAGCCCACAAAATAGCAATGCATGAGGTAATCGAAAAGAACAGAACTCATATGTGTTTGGCGCATGATTCCAGCAGAATCATTCCAACAATGGCAATGTAAGATAATTCAATATGCCGCAAAGAAGCAATTACTGGTCCAATGGTGCTCTTGCAAACTGGCTGCTAAGAACTTTTGCTAAGGGGACTGCTCTAAAGCCTAAAGCAGCCACATTGAAGGAATGGAAAGAGTGGAAGAAATCAACCAAACATGTTGCACCGGTCATTTACTGGTTTGTTGAAGAATTTCTGGATAATTTGCAGAACTTCATCAACTATCCCTTCGATAAGCTTTGCGATGCCAGATACTATCTCTACAACAGGGTTATAGATAAAAAGCACTATTTAAAGACAGGACTTAAACCGGGACAATGGTATG
>JBFLXP010000469.1:0-2429 GCA_040757315.1 Nitrospirota bacterium | reverse complement strand
ATCTGTGCGGAAAGCGCTGCAGTCATTGCAGCAGATAAAGGTGGGGGAGCTCACGATCAACGGTAAGAAGAGCATGATGGCCACGCGGCCGACGGAGGAGCAGCGGGAATTCCTGCAGCGCCTCAAGCAGGAGTTTAACCGCTAAGCGATTTTTTTCTTAAAAAATATTATAATTTCAGCATGTTATCTGTCATTTTTCTGTAAGACCCCTCAATCCTCCACCTTCCTTTTCAATTTTTTCTTAAAAATTTTCGGCAGATACCTATTTTTTTCTTGCATTTGTAAGACCCTATTTGTATTATCTCTGCATGGCGCACCTCCACAAAAAAATGAAAAAAGGAAGACCCTATTACTACATCAGGGAGATCGCCCGGGTTGACGGCAAGCCAAAGGTTGTCAATCAGGTTTATCTGGGGACACCTGATCGTATTATGCAGATGGCTTCGGGCGGACAGGATGGGTTGTTGGTCAAAATTCAGGCCCAAGAGTATGGGGCACTCTGGTTGGCGGACTTGATTGACAATGATGTCGACATCGCCGGAATTATTGATTCTGTTGTCCCGAATGCCAAGCAGGAAACAGGGCCGTCTGTTGGGGAGTACTTTCTTTATGCCGTGCTGAATCGAATGGTGGATTCGCGCTCTAAACGCGCCTTGCCCGATTGGTTTGCCGCCAGTGCGATACAGCAGATTCGGCCGGTTGACACCAAGGCGCTCACTTCGCAGAGATACTGGAAGAAATGGGACCGGGTGGATGCCGGTCAACTGGCAGAGATAGCAACTCGTTTTTTTCAGAAGATCGGAGAGTTGGAGAGCGGCACTGCCGATTGTTTCATGTTCGACACCACGAACTATTATACTTTCATGGCCAGCGACACCGAATCGCAATTGGCCCAGCGCGGTAAAAACAAAGAAGGCAGAGATTGGTTGCGCCAGGTCGGGGTCGCTCTTCTGGTGTCGAGAGATACAAGATTACCCCTTTACTATCGTGAATACGAAGGCAACCGTCATGATTCGAAGCTGTTTTTGCAAATTGCAAAGGAGCTGTTTACGGTCATGGATGCGGCGGGTGACAGCAAGACGGAGCTGACCCTGGTTTTTGATAAGGGCATGAATGCCGAGGATAATATTGCCGCCATAGATGAACAGCAACGTATCCATTTCATTACCACCTATTCCACTTATTATGCCGAAGAGCTGATCCATGTGGGGCTGCAAAATTTTCAGCCGGTGGATACCGTCAAAAATCGACGTCTGCGCGAAAAGGGATGTGACGATGACCAGCTGGTAGCCTGGCGGACAACCGGTGAATACTGGGGAAAGGAAAGAACGGTGGTCGTTACCTACAATCCTCGAACCGCCACCAAACAGCGGTATGGTTTCGAAAAGAAATTACTGCGGCTCCAGGAAGAAGTGCATGTCATGCGCACTAAAGTCAACGCCAAGGAACGTAACTGGAAAAACGAAGCGCAGATCCGGCAACGATATGCCGATCTCTGTTCCGAGCTCCATTTGCCGGCGGACCTTTACACCGTGGAGTTGTATCAAGACAAAGGGCAACTATGTATGTCTTGTCGCAAGAATCATTACCGGATCAATCGTTACCTGGACCGTTTCGGCAAAAATATTCTCATCACCGACAATACAGATTGGGAGACAGACGAGATCGTCAGGGCCAGTCTGGACAGATATGCGGTGGAAGATAATTTCCGGCAAAGCAAAGATGATGACCTGGTCAGCCTGATGCCTTTACGGCACTGGACCGACAGCAAAATCAGGTGTCACATATTCTCCTGCATCGTTGCCCTTACCTATTTGCGAAGAATCGAGTTGCAGCTGCAGCGGGCAAAGGTGAAAATGAGCGCTAATGAAGCAATGGATGAAATGCATCGTCTCCACTCATGCCTGATTTGGAAGAAAGGCCAGAGAAATGCTGAAAGGATGCTTGAGGAACCAACAAAGAAACAAGCGGAGATCCTGAAGGCGTTTGGCTTCAAGGTGGCGAATGGGGTCTTACAAAATACTGCTCGTTAATATGTTGTTTTTGCGAATTTTTTATGCATCGAAATAGCCGTAGCGGTTAAACTCCTGTTGAAGATCCCGTAGGCCGTGGTGAAGGTGCCGACCATCTCCTGGGTGGTGGCCTTGGTCGCCTTGGCGGTCATGGCGGCCATGGAGGTGAAGACGCCCACCGCCTCGTCGCTGAGGTTGGACAGGGCCGATTTCACGTCGTAGGTGGCGGTGATGAAAGCGGCCTTGTCGGCACCGGACCATTGGTTGGTGAAGGATTCGGCGGCGTCCTCGATGGCCCGGAGGTCCTGCACGCCGAGGGACGCCAGCTCGCCCAGGGCTTTCTGGGTCGCGGCGGTGGAGGCGACCAGGGCGGCTGGTACTGCCAACAGGGCCAGTCCCGCCCCCAGCATCATGGTG
>JBFLXP010000468.1:0-2439 GCA_040757315.1 Nitrospirota bacterium | reverse complement strand
TGCCGCTACTGCCTTGCCGGGAAATATACTGCCTGCGGGCAACTCCATGCCGGGAACTATGATCCGGGAGGATTCGCCGAATTCATCCGGATTCCTGAGGAAAACGTGAAACATGGAACGTTCCTACTGCCTGAGTCGATGACATATGAAGAAGCGACTATGATCGAGCCCCTCGGCTGCGCTATTGCCGGCCAGAGACAACTGAATTTAGCGAAGGATCGGACGGTGTTGATAATAGGTTCCGGCGTTTCCGGTCTCCTTCACATTCAACTTGCAGAGACTGCAGGCGCCGCGGTCTTCGCCACCGACCTTGATGAATACAGGCGCGAGACTGCGAAAAGATTCGGCGCCGACCAAGTGCTTGATGCGCGGACCTATTCGCCGCAGAAACTGAAAATGTTGAACGGCGGCAGACTCGCAGACTGTGTGATTGTCTGCGCGGCTGCACGGCAAGCTGTTGACGCTGCCATAGCTTCTGTTGACAGGAAAGGCGCGATCCTCTTTTTTGCCGTACCCAGAAGCGATATCGTGATCCCATCGACACGCTTCTGGCGGGATGAAATTTCTGTCACGTTTTCTTACGGTGCGGCGCCGGACGATATCCAAGCAGCGATGAGACTCGTTGCAAACAAGAGAATCCGAGTCGCTTCCCTTATAACGCACAGACTTCCTCTCTCAAATACTCAGGAAGCATTCAGAATAGCCTCGGAGGGAAAAAACTCGCTGAAGGTCATCGTCGTGCCCGACGAAGACATATAGCTACTTCAACCTACATTATCTATAGAACCTCTGACGCGAGAAGAGCAGATGCCGCATCTGCTCTTCTTCATCGTGCGTCTACGAATAATTTGGGCTAAAAAAGCCTTATCTCCACGATTTCTCCTTCGTGAACGCCGAATTTTCTGAGCGGAATGACGGCCGTGCCGTCAGCAAGCGTGAGGTTCGTAATGAGTCCCGATTTGCCCAGGACCGGCACAGCCCAGAGTTCCCCCGCCCGTTCCTCAAGAATGACGCCGATGTGTTCTTCCCTGCCGGGGCTGGAAGAGATGTTCTTCCCAATCCGTGCCTTAACCGTTCTTGTTCCGTCAACGATACCCTTAGCCCGCAAGCCCGCAATGCTTTCCAGTATCGGCCTGACGAATATTTCAAAACAGATGTGAACAGCGACAGGATGTCCGGGAAGGCCGAAAATAGGCCTGCCGTCAACAACTCCTCCTATGAGAGGTTTGCCCGGCTTCATAGAAACGCCGTGGAACAGAACGCCCGGCTTCCCTATATCATTGATCACTTTGGCGGTCATATCTTTTGCGCCGACTGAACTCCCGCCGCTGATCAGAATCATTTCAGAGTCTTCTAACGAACGTTCGACAACACTTCGTATGACTTCATAACGGTCTTTGAAGATGCCTTTCTTGAGAGGTATGCCTCCCGCAGCAAGGATGAGACCCGACAGGACGTAGGAATTGATGTCCCTGACCTGCCCGGGGTTGACCTGTTCATCAGCCGGCACTATTTCGTCACCGGTCGACACAATCGAGATGCGGGGCCTCTCAAGAACGGGGACCTCCGTTATGCCGAGCCCCGCCAGCGCGCCGACATCCTGTGGCCTCAGCCTTTGCCCGCTTCTCAGAACGATTGCGCCCTTTTGGGAATCCTCTCCGGCCTGAATGACGTTTTCGCCCGGAGACGCAGGTTTAACAATTTCGATCATTTTTTCGTCAATCTTCTGAGTGTGCTCAAACATCACAACCGCATCGGCTCCAGGGGGAAGCATGCCTCCGGTTGCAATCCCCGCTGCTTCTCCTTTGTTCAGATGGAATTCCGGTTTCTCTCCCATAAGTATCTCCGCCTTCATCGAAAGACAAGCCGGAAGACTGTCCGTGGCGCCGAATGTGTCGGTTGAGTTCACTGCATAGCCGTCGACGGTGGACCTGCTGAATGCCGGAAGGTCTTCCGGCGAAATAATATCCCGCGAAGTCACCACGCCGTAAGCCTGTTCCAGCGGTACGAAGATTTCACGGGTACGATGAAAAGGCGCTGCCCCGAAAAGACGTTCCAGCGCACTTTCCACTAAAATCAATTCTTCCCTGCCGAGCATATCTTTCATAGGAGTTATCTCTGATTAAACCTGTTCATCGCCTTATTGACGCCCTCTGAAACAATCGATTCAACCGCGTCAGCCGCTCTTTGTATCGATTCCTTGATGACCTGCAACTCCTGTTTCCTGAATTTTCGCAGGACGTACTCTTCAGCAGGCATTCCTTCCTCTCGGCCTATGCCGATTTTTAATCTTATGAAGTCTCTGAGACCGGTGCTCTGTATGATCGACTCAACGCCTTTGTGTCCTCCCGAGGAACCCGTTTTCCGGATCCGGACTTTCCCGGTTTCCATGTCAAGGTCGTCATGTATGACTATAAGTTTATCCGTAGAGATATTGCA
>JBFLXP010000467.1:0-2445 GCA_040757315.1 Nitrospirota bacterium | reverse complement strand
TGCGCTCCGTTATATCCCTGAATATGCCGACAAGATGTGCCCTGTCGCCGAAAACGACCGGACTTGAGGCGATGTCCGCATAAAAGACATTTCCGTCTTTCTTTCTCACAGGAATGTCTTCAGCGATGTCGATAACCCCCTTCGCCTGCAATTCGAATTGACCTATAACATAGGGTAGTTCGCTTTTAGGGTGGATCTCATACACTGATAATTTCGTAATATCATCCGGAGCGTAGTCGAGCATCCGGCATATAGCTTTATTGCCGAAAATGAATTTCTTGGATTCAATATCCGCTATCAGAATTCCGTCGAAAGCGCTGTTGACGATCTTATTGAATTTCTCCTCGCTCTCCCTCAAGGCGTCGTCAGCCTTTTTGTGCTCCGTGATGTCGCGCAAGGTACAGAACGTCGAGACAACTTCCCCGCGAGCCGATCTTCGCGGAACCGTCAGACCGTCGAAGTAAATAATTTCTCCCTCTTTCGTTCTCCATCGCTCCACATATCTGCTCTCCCTGCCTTCAAATGCGTCCTTGACCACCTGGCGCATAAGGGCGTGGTCTTCAGGGACGATCAAGTTCTGAAATTCGTCCATTTGAAGCAATTCAGGCCTGGTGTAGTGAGTCAACTCTTCTGCCCGGCGGTTAATGTCGATGATGTTACCCTCCCGGCCTAAAAATACGATCACGTCGTGCGATGCATCGAACAATTGGTGGAACTTCGCCTCACTTTCCTTCAGTGCAGCTTCAGATGCTTCCAGATCGGCAATGAGCCGGCGCAGTTGATCAACTTCATCCAAAAGTTGAGTCTTTGTCTTATCTTCGCTTTTCATGTGACTTACTTATGCGGGATCAAAACAGGACAACGCCCCCATCTGCGGATTGCTGTTCAAACAGACCGTTGTTCCCCTGCCAGACGTCAAATGGAATCATGGCTCGCCGCAAGCCCCTCTTACTGCAAGTATATCACTTTTTTTCGGTTGGTCTGATGGGAACCTTTCAGGGCTTGTAGTACATAAGCTGGCGTGAAAACGGTCTGATTTTCTCGATAAGATCTCTCATCTTTGCACCTGACATCGGACTGAATTTCATAGCAAACGCCGCATTTTCTTCAAGCTGCGGGATGCTGTCGCATCCAATGACTACGGTTGAGACCGGCTGCGAGAGGGCAAAGTGAAGAAAGGGCTCCATTGACTGAAACCACGGGAGTTTGGCCGCAAATCCTCTGAAATAGACTTTCATGCCGATTATTCCCATGCTTTTTTCTCGGGCAAATGGCATCACTCTATCAAGAAAACTCTCATAGTGTGGCTCGGCAGGATTAACCGGCAGGAGCACAGTGTCGAAATCGAAGAGATTGATGCACTTTTTCAGTATCTCCGGGTCATGGTGCCCCGTCACCCCGATGAACCGCGTCAATCCCTTCTGCTTCGCTTCCGCAAATGCCTCGATCGCGCCTCCCGGTCCAAAAATCTCTCTGACGTCATCATCCGTCCTTACATCGTGCACCTGCCACAGATCGAGGTGATCGGTCTTCATATTCTTCAAGGTTTCGTGAAGATGTTCGAGCGCTCCCTTCCTGTCTCGTGCATGGGATTTGCTGGTGAGAAAAATATCTTTTCGTCTCTCACGCAGAGCCTTGCCGTAATACGACTCGCTTCTGGAATATGCGCGCGCGGATTCGAAATAATTTATGCCGAGGTCAAGCGCCCTGTTGATCAGCGTATAGGCTTCATCATCATATCCGAAGGTTCTCAGGACTCCTTCGCCGCCGAGACCGAGTAATGTAACGTCAACGCCGGTCTTCCCGAGTTTTCGCTTTGGTATTTCCATATGGAAAGTCTATCACAGGTAATCCATATTGACTGAGTCTACCGGGGTGTACGCGCCCTTTTTTTGTCGACGTTAATCATTTTGTACGTGTTTTCAGCACCGCGAAGAGGAGGGCCTTCAAAAAAGAAGGATGCGGATATCAGTTTTTGCGTACTGACGGCACAGGACAGCTTGCTGCTTCGTTAGTCCGCGCTGCTTTCACAGGAACAGGCTTTTTTGTTAGCTGCAAGTAATTATGATTGTTTCCTTAGAAAAGGATCATGTATGATGATGTCGGTGCAGAGCGATTTCCACCTACGAGTCAACAGGCACAAGAATGAGAGATTATCCCATATTCTCACAGAAGTCCTCACTTCTGTATAACCTATTAATTCTGTGTGGTTCTTTGGGGAATCAACAACTTAAAGAGAACCCGATTTTTCAACGCTTGACCCTATTTACTGCTGACTGAAGATTCACTTTTTCCCTTGAAAATAATATTACTAATATTATCACGCCTGTCCCAACGTTAATCGAATAAAATCAACTGTCTACGAAGATCATCCTCATTGTCATTATAGTCAGTCGGTGTAAGTGCTTGCAATATGGGATTTTTCTCAAATAGGGTCACACTTAA
>JBFLXP010000466.1:0-2458 GCA_040757315.1 Nitrospirota bacterium | reverse complement strand
CCTTGAGAACCAGTTCAGGATAGGTCTTGTAAGAATGGAAAGGGCCATTAAGGAGAAGATGACCCTTACAGAGCTTGAGACCGCAATGCCGCACGACATTATAAATGCAAAACCGGTCATCGCTGTCATAAAGGAATTTTTCGGTTCAAGCCAGTTGAGCCAGTTCATGGACCAGACCAACCCGATGTCCGAGATAACTCACAAGAGAAGGCTGAGCGCGCTGGGTCCCGGAGGTCTGACAAGGGAAAGGGCAGGCTTTGAAGTCAGGGACGTACACCCCACGCACTATGGCCGTATCTGTCCTGTAGAAACACCTGAAGGACCGAATATCGGACTGATAACCTCACTGGCTTCGTATGCCAGGGTGAACGACTTCGGCTTTATTGAATCACCATATAGAAAAGTCAGAAACGGAAAGGTCACGGAAGAGATAGAGTACCTGTCGGCGATAGACGGAGAGAAATTTGTCATTGCCCAGGCGACCTCACCGATGGACGCCAAAGGCAACCTCTCACACGAGACCGTTTCTGCGAGGGTCGGAGGGGACTTCAGACTAGTCACTCCGGATGAGGTCCAGTATATGGACGTGTCACCCAAGCAGATAGTCAGCGTGTCCGCGTCACTCATCCCGTTTCTTGAAAATGACGACGCAAACAGGGCATTGATGGGCTCGAACATGCAGAGGCAGGCGGTACCGCTTCTTAATACAAACGCACCGAGGGTAGGGACCGGTATCGAAGCGGTCGCTGCCAGGGACTCCGGGGTAGTTGTGGCCGTAAAGAGAAACGGGATCGTTGAATCCGTGGACGCGTCAAGGATCGTTGTCAGATGCAATGACGGCGGAGTGGACATATACAACCTGATCAAGTTTTACCGCTCAAACCAGGCCACATGCGTAAACCAGAAACCTGTGGTCAGGACGGGCGACAAGGTGAAAAAGGGACAGGTCATCGCGGACGGTCCCGCGACCGACATGGGCGAGCTTGCGCTGGGCAAGAATGTTCTTGTTGCCTTCATGTCATGGAGCGGATACAACTTTGAGGACGCGATCATTATCAGCGAGCGCCTCGTGAAAGACGATGTGTTTACCTCTATACATATTGAAGAGTTCATGATAGAAGCCAGGGAGACCAAACTCGGGCCGGAAGAGATAACAAGAGACATCCCCAATATAGGAGAGGAGGCCCTGAAGGACCTGGATGAAAGCGGCATAATCAGGACAGGGGCGCAGATAAAGCCCGGTGACATCCTCGTGGGGAAGGTCACTCCCAAGAGCGAGACCCAGCTTACCCCTGAGGAGAAACTGCTGAGGGCGATATTCGGGGAAAAGGCGGAAGAGGTCAGGGAAAACTGTCTCTATGTCCCCCCTGGAATTGAAGGTACCGTTCTGGATGTAAAGGTGTTTACGAGGAAGGGCGCCACAAAGGACAAGAGGACCAAAAGCATCCAGGAAGACAAGATAGAGCGACTGCAGCGCAACCTGGATGACGAGGTCAGGATCCTGAAGGAAAACAGCTATGCCAAGACGAGGAAACTGGTCCTCGGGGAGAAGGTGGCGGAGGAAATAAAAGTCACCGGGATCAGCGGGGTCCTGTGTGAAAGCGGAAAAACGATCACCGAGAAGATCCTCGATCAGATACCGGACAAGGTGCTCCGCAAGATAAAACTCGCTGACAATCAGAAAAGAGAAGAAATCAAACTCATGGAGGATGAGATCAGCAGACAGATAAAACAGCTTGAAACTGATTTCAACGCGAAGATAGAACAGTTTAAGAAGGGAGATGAACTCCCGCCTGGTGTGCTGAAGATCGTCAAGGTATACATCGCCATGAAGAGGAAGATACAGGTCGGCGACAAGATGGCCGGCCGGCACGGGAACAAGGGCGTTATATCGATTGTGGTCCCGGAGGAGGACATGCCCTATCTTCCTGACGGGAGACCTGTGGATGTCGTACTGAATCCCCTGGGCGTTCCCTCACGAATGAATGTCGGACAGATACTGGAGACACATCTGGGCTGGGCCGCGAAGGAGCTTGATATTTATGTGTCGACCCCGGTATTTGAAGGGGCGAGCGAAAAGGAGATCAAGCAGCTCCTGGAGGAGGCGAAACTCCCGCCGAGCGGACAGATCACCCTGTATGACGGCAAGACAGGAATGCCTTTCCAGAAGCCCATTACCGTGGGAAACATGTACATACTGAAACTCCACCATCTTGTTGATGATAAGATACATGCCCGTTCCATCGGACCTTACTCACTAGTGACGCAGCAGCCTCTGGGCGGTAAGGCGCAGTTCGGCGGCCAGAGACTCGGAGAGATGGAAGTGTGGGCGCTCGAAGCATACGGCGCCGCTTACACACTTCAGGAATTCCTTACCGTAAAGAGCGATGATGTCGCCGGCAGGGCCAGGGTGTATGAGGCGATCGTCAAAGGCGATGCCAACCTCGAACCGGGGGTC
>JBFLXP010000465.1:0-2461 GCA_040757315.1 Nitrospirota bacterium | reverse complement strand
GACCTTCAAAAGAAAATCGGCGTCAGAGGACAGAACTTCTATCTTTCTGTTTTCTTCTCTGTCTCTTCCGACAATGATTTTACAGGAAGGAGAGAAGCGAAAATGACGACCCGTTTTCAACAACTCGATATGCCTTAAAGAGGGGGCTTCCTCATTGGCGAGAAGGTCTCTCAGTCTGTTCGCATAGATAGGATCGGTGAGCAGGCAACCGCCCGCAGGAGACGGATAGCCTTTAAGTCCCCATTCTTCCGCGAGCGCAATCTGGGGTTTTCTTGACCTTCCGCTGAATCCGTGGAACATTCCCCTGTCAACTATTCCCTGAGCCTCGGGAAGCGTAATCCGGAGAAGTTTGGCGCTTAGCGGCCTGACCACAAGGTTCTTCAGGCCGGCTTCCTTTTCTATGTGATAGAGGATGTCCTTTCTCTGGCTCATCGGCCTCTGTCCCAGCACCTCGCCGGTCACAATGAAGCTCGCCCCCGCAGCTTCCATAAACTTCTTTGCTTCTCTGAGCATCAAAATCCTGCAGTCGATACAGGGGTTCATGTTCTTCCCGTATCCATGTCGCGGGCTTTTGACCATGTCGAGAAACTGCTCGTCGATACGCAGCGATGTGATCGTAAAACCGTACCCTTTGTCCGGCGCCGAGACTTCGAGAGCGTGTTTCCCAGAAGTCACGTGACAATCGAATGGCGTGACGAATCTCAATGCGTGAACGCGGATGCCTTGTTTGAGAATAGACAGTATCGCAAGTGTGCTGTCGAGACCGCCTGAAAAAAGAGCTACGCCTTCAGCCATGACAGAAAACCTCTCTTAATCGAAACTCTCAAAAAAAGAATTCTTATGAGTTAGCGAATCGACAAAATTGGGGTCACCCTGCAGTCGATATTTTTATGCGGTTCAGTGCCAAAGAACCGCGCAATTGCTCCGCAGTTATCACAGCCGTTCCAACCTCGCCCACCACAACGCCTGCAGCATGATTCGCTATGACGGCCGCCTCTTCCATCGCGGCCCCTGATACATACGCAAGTGTGAATACCGCAATTACCGTGTCACCCGCGCCGGTAACGTCATATACATTTTTTGCGATAGTGGGAATGTGTATGACCGAATCCTTCCTGAAAAGGCTCACGCCGTGTTCACCTCGTGTGATTAAGACCGCTGCACAGGAAAGTTTTTTCAACAGGCTTCTTCCCGCCTGTATCAAAGACTTCTCGTCCTTGATATCGATGCCCGATGCGACCGAGGCCTCCTGGACATTCGGCGTAATGAGAGAAGCATTCTTATAAAAATGGAAGTGTCCCACCTTTGGATCGACTGCGACAAAGACGTTTTTCTGCTTTGCATACCTGAGAATCTCGCGCACAAGATTTGACGACACCACCCCTTTTTTGTAATCCGATATGATGACCGCGTCGTTATTAGGCAGAGAATTCTTGACATAGCCGATCAACTGAGCAAGAATCCTTCCGTCAGCCCTGTTGTTGTCTTCCCTGTCGAATCTGACAACCTGCTGGCTATGGGCTATCACACGGGTCTTCATAGTCGTCGGACGAGATGTCCACACAACTCCGTCATGCCGGATTTTTTTTTCGTCCAGCATTTTTCTGAGGATATCACCTCCTCTGTCGTTCCCCGCAAAACCGACAACGGTAGCCCCGCAACCGAGAGAAACGATATTGTGGGCCACGTTGGACGCGCCGCCCAGAAGAAAGTCCTCGGCGGTCACCTCCACAATCGGGACAGGTGCTTCGGGAGATATCCTGCTGACCCTTCCCCAAATGTACCGGTCAAGGATTAGATCGCCGATAACAAGTATGTTCTTCTTCTTAAAATTACCAAGTATCTTGCTGTAATTCATAAGCAGACCCCGAATCCTGCAAAAGAATCATAATTCTCGATAGATTTATTGTCTGTCATTCCGGGCTTGACCCGGAATCCAGAACCCTGGAAATACTGGATTCCCGTTTTCACGGGAATGACGACATAAATTCGATAAAAGCAATTTACATTTAGTTTATCAAAAATAGTTTATCAAAAAGGATTTTCTGAAGACAATAAAAAGGGCGGCTCATTGAGCCGCCCTTTAAAATCACAACATGGAGAGGCAATTAGAATGTGAAGAGAAGACCGTGAACGAGCTGGGTTACGTCCTCATCCTCAGCGCCGATGTCGTCATAAAAGTCGCCGGCATCGAACCAACCCGCCTCTACGAAATACGAAAGATTCTTCGTGATCTTGTACGTGCCTTTGAAATCGATTTCCGTGCCCAGGCTGTCGTCCACGCTATCGCCGACTGCGGCTTCCCACGCATCTGTTTCTGTGGCATAGAGAAGGAATCCATCGAGAGAAAGGGTCAATTCTTTCATCGGGCTGAAATCCACTCCGAGGTTGTAATACGTGGTGTTTGCGATACCGGTGTTCGTGGTATTTGCGCCTGAAGACGTCGTCAAGACAGCAAGAG
>JBFLXP010000464.1:0-2466 GCA_040757315.1 Nitrospirota bacterium | reverse complement strand
CAAATACCATTTATTATCGATTTTGACGCCATCCGGGCTGGTATTTTCCTTAAAGGAGAAAATAGACGATATTAACGATAGATCTCCAGACGCTTATTCAGGAAAAAGATTAAAGAAAGACAACAAATATTCACAAACCGGCTTTTCAACCGTACCAAATTTGACCATGACTCGCCATGGGGGAGAACATCCTAAAAACATCAGCGGCTTAAACAACAAATATCAATCGTACTATTTGCTGCAATCGACACCACCAATACTACCAAAACGTGACATCCGTTTCCCGAAACAAAACTTTTTCGCTGAGTCTTTCCGTTATTACGAATATCGCGAGGTCTTTGATGCCCTGCATAAGCTCTTCAAAACGGATTACAACAATTTACGCATTCGTGAAGGCCGTGACTATCGACTGCAAGATCTAATGGATCGCATTATCGACAAAATGTGGGCCGTACGCGCTGTTTCGAATGAACAATACCGGTCGAAGAACTCACAGTTAAAACCCCACCAGAGGACTTGGCTCTGTGATGAATTCAAGGAAAACCGTGAGGAAGAAAACGATTGGCTCGACAAATTGTGCAACGAAATTGCCAGATGGATCGTCCTCACCTATGAAAAGTTGTTGGGCCAGCAGGCGTATAAGCTAGGCGAACCGGAACGGCTGCACATCCACGGTATTGTAGCTGAAAATAGGGAGGCGCTACGATGATTCGACGGCTTATGTTATTACCACATATCAAGGTGCATAATGCCAATGCCTTATCCAGCCCTTTTACTATTGGGTTTCCGGCTATGACGGCATGGTTGGGTGCCGTGCATGCATTACAGCGTAAGCTGACCATCACTGAATTGCAAACCGTCACTTTTAGCGGCGTTGCGGTTATCAGCCATAACGTAGAACTGCAAACAAAAATAGGACAAGATGATTTTGTTCAGTCCATAGTGGTTCCTAAGCGACCGCCATCCACCCAAAAAGAGCTTACAGATTTTAATGCCGGCTCTTCACCATCGTTTGTCGAAGAAGCTCGCTGCCATTTGGAGATTTCTCTGCTTATTGAATACACTGGCATTAGTAGAGACGATGAAGAGGCGCTAATAGGGAAGATCACCCATCATCTGAATGCCTCCATGAAAATTGCAGGAGGTGATATTTTATGTTTCGAAAAACCGACACTTTACAGAATAGAAGAGGGTAACGATAACGAACTGCGCAAACTGATCCGCCGGTTAATGCCCGGTTACGCTATCATCGAACGCCGCGAATTGATGATAGAGGCCATGGAGCAAGGTCAGGATACAATGGAAGCTCTCCTCGATTACTTGGCAGTTCATCACCGTTGCGAGAAAGACGATCACGGCAATGTGACCTGGACAAGCCAACGCAAAACGTCGGGATGGATCGTGCCGATCGCCACAGGCTTTCATGGCATTACCGAATTAGGGCAGACAAGAAACCAGCGCGATCCGGATACTCCTCATCGTTTTGCGGAAAGTGTCGTGACGCTGGGAGAATTTCGGATGCCGCATCGAATCCATTCCCTCGATGAAATCCTTTGGTGCTATCACACGGATTTGGAAAGGAACCTGTACTTGTGCCAACAAACCATTCAAAGCAACCTAACCTATAAGGATTAATAGGAGAAAGAATCATGGCAAAAAAGGAAAACATCGCATCAGTTCTGGCGTTTGAAAAGAAATTAGTGCCTTCAGATGGACGGATGTATGGCACCACATGGGATAGGCGAAACGAACAATCTACGCCCTTGGCTCTGATTGAAAAGTCCGTCCGTGGAACTATTTCGAATAGGCCAAACAAAAAGGATAAAGAAGCATTTGAAAAGGATCCTGCAAAACTAGATGCAAAAGTGGAAAGTCCTAATTTGCAGACAGTTGACGTAAGTGCTTTGGGGACGGGACAAGATACACTGAAACTAAATTTTACATTAAAGGTCCTGGGAGGCGTGGAACGTCCATCCGCCTGCAATAACGCTGCATTTAAGAAAAGTTACTATACTGCAGCTAGATCCTACATAAATGACAGAAAATTCAGTGATTTAGCCAAGCGATATGCAATAAATATCGCCAATGCTCGCTTTCTATGGCGCAACCGGGTTGGAGCGGAGAACATCGAAGTTCAGGTAAGAGCCTTAAATAAAGGCTCAGAGCAGTCCTGGGTATTTGACGCAACCAAATTCAGTACCAAAAAATTTGATTTTGATGACGATCAAGTCCAAACATTGGCACAGCGTATTGCTACTGCACTTTCGAGCGAAAACGATTTTCTGATGTTGGAAATCACTTGTTTTGCCAAAGTAGGAAAGGCGCAGGAAATCTATCCCAGTGAAGAATTGGTCTTGGACAAGGGGAAAGGGAAGAAAAGCAAGGTGCTTTATTCTGTAGATAACATTGCCGCTATGCACTCGCAAAAAATCGGTAACGCATTGCGCACCATTGATACATGGTATC
>JBFLXP010000463.1:0-2471 GCA_040757315.1 Nitrospirota bacterium | reverse complement strand
TGTGGGCGAATTTTTTTATCTGAACGATACGCGCGTCCGATACCCGCTGGAGTACCTCCTGAATTTCGATTTTCTGATCAGGGAATTCAAGAAAAGAGAGATCGGAAGGGTCGTTTTCAGGACGGGGGTGGGGAGTGAGGATGTCCGGGTCTTCCTGAAGGGTTTCATCGCTGCAGGGTTTTCCGATGATTCCCCCTATGAAACGTTTTCGGGCATCCTGCTCGATACAGACAACATTGAAGTCGGCATACTCAAAAAAATAGCGGAGGGTACGGACGCGGATGCGCGGAAAGTCATTAAGAGAGCTTATTATCACGCAGTCTCCTTTACTCAGGGAGTGATGACAAAGATCAAGTCGGGAGAAAAAGTCAACATCAGAAAGGCGAAAAGGATTGTGGAGTCAATGGTCGACCACATCCTGGAAGAAGAGGAACTCCTTCTCAGCATGACGGCGATCAAGGACTATGATGAATACACCTACCATCATTCGGTGAATGTCAGCATCCTTTCAATCGCCCTTGGTCAGAGGCTGGGATTGAACAAGAAAATCCTGACCGAACTCGGACTCGTCGCTCTGTTCCATGACATCGGCAAGATTGAGGTGCCGACCGAAGTGCTGAACAAGTCCACAAACTTTTCGGAAGATGAATGGAAGCTTATAAAGAAGCATCCGGTATGGGGGCTCAAGGCGATCCTTAAGCTGCGGGGGCTTGACCATACATCGATCAGGTCAGCCATCGTAGCCTTCGAGCATCACTTGTATTACAACCTGTCGGGATATCCCAGGGTGAGGAAGTATGGGGAGCTTGACCTCTATTCAAGAATTGTGAGCCTGGTCGATCAGTACGATGCGATGACCTCCGCGCGCGTTTATTCGCGAATCCCGCTGGCGCCGGATAAAGCGCTCAGCATCATGATGGAGCGGGCCGGATCACAGCTCGACCCGCTGCTGTTTAAGTTCTTCATCAATATGGTTGGGGTCTTCCCGATAGGCACCCTCGTGATGCTCGACACCAAGGAACTCGGTCTTGTGTACGAGAGCGACGTTGTTTTTGCAGACAGGCCGCGGGTCATGATCATCATTGACGGCAAAGGCGAAAAAGTCCAGGGGCCGGTCGTCAATCTCACGGAGAAGGACGAAAGCGGGAGATATCTGCGGTCTATTGTGAAAACCCTGGATCCGAACAGGTATAAAGTAAACCTGGCAGAGTATTTGTTGTAACCATTTGGTGAATGAGTGAATCGGTGAATGGGTGAATCGGTGAATGGGTGAATCGGTGAATGGGTGAATCGGTGGCCGTAGCGCGATTCGTCTTTTGCCGTCTGAATTGACGCCCTTTATTGTCACCCTGAACTGGTTTCAGGGGCTCGTCTTCCGCTTTTCGGAATCGGCTCCAGTTGTTTGATTTCTCGTAGAGAAAAAAGATGCTTTGTGATAATATTGTAACGGACTCAGGGGAGCCGTTATGGTATTTCATCTAAATGCTTTCATCAAATACGCCCTCGCCGCTGTAATCGACCAGACACTCGTTTCTAAACATAAGCTTTGTTTTCCGGTACTGTCACTCAGTAATAGACAGCTTAGGCCTATTTTGGACTGGGCGTTTGCCTTGGATGGGGACAAATACGAGACTTCAAGAGTCAGGTGAAATGTCTCATTGATAGGAGGAGGACATGAGTGAATCCGACTGAGATCTATAAAACCGTTTGTGAATTTCCTTCGAATCCTGAACAAGTCGCGGTCTTCAATGTTTTGGCTGATCTCGATATCTCAAGAAATCCTGTCCTATTGAGATTCCCTTGTGGATACGGCAAAACAGAATCCGTCGTAATTCCTTTTCTATCGCAAGCTATAGCTAACGAATGGTCATTAGCCCCCAGAATGATTTATGTGCTCCCTACAAGGGCGCTATGCAATCAAATACGAAATCGAATCTGCACCTATGCTGAAAAAGTTCATGAATTGACGGGCCGGTTCATAACTGTGGGCATTGAACATGGTACAAGCTCATTAGACCCCTTATTTTTTTCAGATATTTGTATCACGACATTTGATCAATTTCTTTATGGCTATGCTCGAACAAAACAGCAAATTGGAAGACATTTTGATCTACCAGCAGGCGCAATAGCCAATTCTATCGTTGTTTTCGACGAAGCGCATCTGTATTCGCCCTATACACATTCACTGATGCGTGCAATGATCGAAATATTGAAAGCGAGCAGAATACCAACTGTGATTATGACTGCCACCATGCCGGGGTCGTTACAGGCAGATTTGCTGCCAGAAATACAAGACTATCAAGAGTCAGTTATCAACTTCAGCGGCAATTGGCCTGAATCTTTTATTGAAAGATATATCAATTGGCGACTAGAAGATTGGGGACTGTTAGAAGATGATACCTTATCCGATAAATTTGCACGTCTGTTGGCCACCCAAAAAGATAAGAAAATTATGATTGTTGTTAACAGAA